>JAACFL010000180.1 GCA_009937385.1 Gammaproteobacteria bacterium
CCGGCCGCCTTGTAGATGGCGTTCTCCTTGGAGAGGGTGCCGAGGAGTTCGTAGAGCAGCGACTGCCGGACAGGCACCTTCGGCAGGTCGATCGACTCGATGCGTTCCATCAGGTTGCCGAACTGGGTCCCCTGGCCGCAGCCGCTGGTGACAGTGCGCTTTTCGAGCTTCGCGTCCCAGTCGTCGCGCCCGTCGCGGGTGGTGACCGCCGCGGCCTCGACCTCCCAGTCGACCTGCACGCTGACCAGCTCGGCGAGCTCGTCGATCAGCGCCTGGTTGCGCAGGAAGCCGAGCACCAGCGCCTCGGGATGGGTGCCCAGCGTCATTAGCGTGACCACCTCGCGCTTGTCGACATAGAGCGTCAGCGGGTGCTCGCCGGCGATGCTGACCTCGCGCGTGGCGCCGTTCTCGTCGCGCACCGTGGCCGGGTGCACCGGGCTCAGGCCGGAGTCGCTTAGCAGGGGGCGGGAGGCGGTCTGTTGCATGGGGCTGGAACGAAGTGGCATGGCCTCGATCGAAGTGAGCGTAGCATGGTGCCTGCCGCCCGGTTTCCAAGCACGGCGCGGCCTGCTAGCTTTCTTGACACCCACCATCAGGAAGACGTTCCGCATGAGTCACATCACCGAGGCCGGGAAGACGCCGCTGCCCGAACGCCAGCCACTCGACGTGACCCTGCGTCACGAGACCGTCCAGGTCGGGCGTTGGGACACCGTCAGCTGGAAACTCGACGGCGTCCAGCTCGGCGGCGACGGCCCCATGTCCGGATCGACCGAGGTCGACGGCGACCGCATCATCCATCATGGCATCCAGCTGCGTCTCTACCGCGACCAGGTCGATGAGTACCACTACAACCTGCAGAGCGAGACGCCGAGGCTGTTCGTGATCTGCACGGTCGACCCGACCGACGGCTCGCTCGATCCACGACTGGCGACTCTGAGCCATGTCGAGGCGGCCGATTACATGGAGACCGAGGAGGAGGTGCTCTCGTGTCCGGTCGAGGGCGATGTGCGTGACTGGATCGAGGCCTGGACGCTGCTCGCTCCGGTGCCCGCCCCGGAGCGCAAGAAGAAGCGCCGCCACCGGAGCGCCCCGAGTGAGTGACGACCAGGCGCGCCGGCCCGGAGAATCGTTTCTCGCCCACCGCGCCCGGCTCAAGTCCGAACGGCAACGCGAGCCAGAGCCGGCCCCGGTCAGCCAGGCGATCGAAGAGGCCCCCGCGGGGCAGTCGGCCGCCGTCGCCGAACCCGACGCGCAGCCACTGACCGATGCGGACATGCCCCCACTCGAATCGCTGACCGCGGAGTCCGACTTCACCCAGTTCCTGGCCGAGGGGGTCAGCGACGCGCTGCGGCGTGCCGCGCTGCGCAAGCTGTTCCATCTGCCGGAGTTCAACATCCTCGACGGCATGAACGAATACGACGAGGACTACACCAACTTCGAGAAGCTTGGCGAGGTGGTCACCTACCACCAGCGGCGCATGCGGGAGCGCGAGGAGGCCGAGAAGGCCGCTGCCGAGCAGGAAGCCCAGCGGGCGGATGCGGAGACCGCTGATGAGCAGCCCGTGGCCGGGGAAGTGTCCGCAAATGCACCGGCAGAGGAGGCCGGTGCGGCCAAGGAAAATCAGGGTGCCGACACCGCTGACGGGTCGCTGGAAGACGACGGAGACCTCGAGGCCTGAGGGGCGTGCAGAGGGCGAAAAATGCTGCGCCGCGGCATACTTACAACATTTATACGTATATGAAATCTGGTGTTGTTAATGCCCAGACCATCTACTATCTTCTTGTCAGTCCGCGACGGATTCCCAGCCATGCCACCAGGCCGGGAATACAATAATTAGAGCCACCAAAGGACATGCGTGCTGCGCGAAGCGTCGCACAATGACGAGGCTGTAACGGCTGCTTCCCGAGCTCCGCGGGAGGCGGCGATGCATCATCTGAAACTCGAGCCGCGACCCATCGCCGGTGTGGTTGGATACGCCTCGCGTGGCCATCTGCTGGTCATCGGGCCGCTCGAGAGGGCGCGCGGTGTTGCCGAGGCGCTGGCCGAGTTGCCGCATTGCACCGTGCTTCTGACCGGTGACGACACCGACGCAGGCTGGCGCCCGCCACAGGCCGAGGTGCGGCTCTATCGTGGTGAACTCGACGGGATCGAGGGTCACCTCGGCCGTTACGAGGCGACCGTGCGCGCCGGCGAGCTGGTCGGCAACCCGCGCAGCATCGACAAGCAGCGCTTCTTCGACATCGTCTTCGACCTGACCGACAGCCCGGCGATCGTCGCCGAGCGTCGTCCACCGGGCTACTACGCCCCGACCGACGACGCGGCGCTGGTCGCAGCGATCGACGAGGCGCGCGGTCTGGTCGGCGAGTTCGAAAAGCCGGTCTACATTCGCTACGCCGCCGACCTCTGCGCGCGCGGCGCCAGCGGCCAGGTGGGCTGCACCCGCTGCGCCGAGGTCTGCCCTGCCTGGGCGATCACCCCGGGTGCCGAGAGCATCGCGGTCGACACCCATCTCTGCCAGGGCATCGGTCCTTGCGCCACGGTCTGCCCTTCGGGTGCCATCGGCTACGCCTACCCCGAGCGCCCCGAGCTGCTCGGCGCGCTGGGCAAGGCGCTGGCCGCCTACCGTGACGCCGGCGGCGAGGCTGCCAGCGTGCTGTTCCACAGCCACGCCTGGGCCGAGGGCCAGGCTTCCGACTGGGCCGACGGCTTGCCGCCGTACGTGCTCCCGGTCGCGGTCGAAGAGGTCGGAGCGATCGGGCCAGAGAGCTGGTTCACGACGCTCGCGTTCGGTGCCGCCGAGGTGCTGCTGCTGGACGACCCCGGCCTCAGCCCGACGGTGCGCGCGGTGCTCGACCGCGAACTCGAATGGGCCACGGCGCTGCTCGATGGACTCGGGACCGGTGGACTGCGCGTGGCGCGCACCGAGGCGCTGCCCGACGGTGCGGCGGTCGTGCGCGACGAGTCCGGCCCTGCCGCCTTCGCCACCGACCAGGACAAGCGCACCACGCTTGGCATGGCGATCGACCACCTCTGGCAGCAGCACGGCCGCACCCAGGCGCCGGTGCCGCTGCCGCAGGGCGCGCCGCTGGGTGGGCTGGCGTTCGACCAGGCCGCGTGCACGCTGTGCATGTCCTGCGTGTCGATCTGCCCGCTCAAGGCGCTGCACGATGGCGGCGACGTGCCGAAGCTCGCCTTCGTGGAGCACAACTGCGTTCAGTGCGGCCTTTGCGTGAACGCCTGTCCGGAAAACGCCCTTGCACTGGAGCCGCGCTATCTCCCCGATCCCGAGTTGCGTCGCAACCAGCGCGTGCTCAAGGCCGAGGAGCCCCTGCGCTGCATCGGTTGCGGTAAACCGTTCGCCACCCCGAGCGTCATCGAGCTGATGACCGAGAAGCTCAAGGACCACCCGATGTTCCAGGGCAAGGGGCTCGAGCGTCTCAAGATGTGCGAAGACTGCCGGGTGCGATCGATGTTCAACGACGGCGACATGCCGCCGACCGGATCGGGGATGCGGGCCAATTGACATGAAACTCGACAGCGTTAACTCAGCACCCGACATCGCCGCCGAGCAGGCCCGCTACGATGGGCTGCGGACGGCCAACTACGCACTGCTCGGCGCCCTGCTGGCGCGGCCGCCGGCGGCCGAGCTGCTCGCCGAACTGGGTGGTCTCGAGCCTGAGGGTGCCGGGGACGGCAAGCTCGACGCGGCCTGGCGCGCGCTGGCCGAGGCGGCCAGGGCGACAGATGCCCAGGCCATCGCCGAGGAGTACCAGGAGCTCTTCATCGGTCTCGGCCGCGGCGAGCTGGTGCCTTACGGCTCCTGGTACCTGACCGGGTTCCTGATGGAGGCGCCGCTGGACGGCCTGCGTGACGACCTTGCCCGTCTGGGCATCGTGCGCCAGGAGGGGATCAGCGAGCCGGAGGACCATATCGGTGCGTTGTGCGAGGTGATGTCGCTGTTGATCGCCGACCCGGAGCGCGCCACCGACTACGCCACCCAGAGAACCTTCTACAACACCCATATGGGCCCCTACCTCGACCGTTTCTGGAGCGATCTGGACAAGGCCGAGAATGCCCATTTCTATCGCGCCGTCAGTCGCTTGGGGGCGGCGTTCACCGAACTGGAGACGAAGTACTTCAGCCTGCCGGAGTAGGGTTCCGTATCCACCACCCGGCGTTTTCACCACGAAGGAGACCAGCGATGCGCAAATCAGACCAGGGCAAGCGGCAGGGACGACGCGATTTCCTCCGTAAGGTCGCCGTGGCCGGTGGCTCGGCTGCGGTGGTCGCCGCGGCCAGCAAGACGGTGGCGGCACCCGCGGAACCCGAAACGAAACAGCCATCGGCGCAAAGCGTGAGCTATGCCGAGTCCGAGCACGTTCGTGCCTACTATCGCACCTGTCGCTCCTGAGGCGCGGTGACCACCTGAAGAGGACGGAGTCATGAAACTGACACGCACCCACGAGACCCCGCAGGCGGCGAGCGGCGACGCGACCGGCACCAGCGGGATCGATCGTCGTACCTTCCTGCGCTACAGCGGCTACGCCGCCGGAGGCACCGCGCTGGCGTCCGCGATGTCGCCGAGCATGGTCAAGAAGGCCGAGGCAGCGACGCCGGCAGCCGGCGGCAAGGCCGACGTCAAGCGCACCATCTGCACCCACTGCTCGGTTGGCTGTGGCATCTACGCCGAGGTTTCGAACGGCGTCTGGACCGGCCAGGAGCCGGCCTTTGATCACCCGTTCAACCGCGGCGCGCACTGCGCCAAGGGCGCGTCGGTGCGCGAGCACGGCCACGGTGAGCGGCGCCTCAAGTACCCGATGAA
>JAACFL010000181.1 GCA_009937385.1 Gammaproteobacteria bacterium
CGGCACACTGCCTGAGACGCTGGTGGTCGACGAGGGCGGCCTGCGTTTCACGGTGCCGGCGACCGGCGGCCAGAAGACCGGCTGGTTCTTCGACCAGCGTCCCAACCGCGACCGGCTGACACGCTACTGCGCCGGTCGCCGGGTGCTCGACCTGTTCAGCTACGTCGGCGCCTGGGGACTGCGCGCGGCGGCCGCCGGGGCAACCGAGGTGCTGTGCGTGGACAGCTCGGCCCCGGCCCTGGATCGCCTCGAGTCCAATGCCGTGGCCAATGGGCTGGCCGGCGTGACCAGCGTGCGCGGCGATGCCTTCGAGGTGCTGCGCGCGCTGCGCGACGCGGGCGAGACGTTCGACACCGTCGTCGTCGACCCGCCCGCGCTGGTCAAGAAACGCAAGGACCACAAGGCGGGCAGCGAGGCCTACCGGCGCCTTAACCGCCTGGCGCTGCAGCTGCTCGCACCCGGCGGCACGCTGCTGAGCAGCTCCTGCTCGTTCCACTTCTCGCGCGACGACCTGCGGATCGCCGTCGAGCGCGCCGCGCGCCAGATCGACGTCGAGCTGCAGCTGCTCGAGCAGGGCCACGCCGGCCCGGACCACCCGGTGCACCCGGCGATCCCCGAGACCGACTATCTCAAGTGCGTGGTCTGCAGGCGGCTTCCGGACTGAGCACCGGATGCTGACCGCGCCGCAGATCGACCCGATCGCGATCCAGCTCGGCCCGCTGGCGATCCGCTGGTACGGGCTGATGTACCTGATCGCGTTCCTGGCCTTCTGGTGGCTCGGCCGCCGCCGCGCGCGCCAGACCGGCCTGCTCCAGGCCCAGCAGGTCGACGACCTGCTGTTCTATGGCGCGCTGGGCGTGATCCTCGGCGGCCGCCTCGGTTACGTCTTCTTCTACGGCTTCGAGCAGCTGCTCGCCGACCCGCTTTACCTGGTGCGCATCTGGCAGGGCGGCATGTCGTTCCACGGCGGCCTGCTCGGCGTGCTGGTCGCGGCGTGGCTGTTCGGCCGCAAGCACGGCCTCGGCTTCTTCGGCGTGACCGACTTCATCGCCCCGCTGGTGCCGCTCGGGCTCGGCGCCGGGCGCGTCGGCAACTTCATCAACGGCGAGCTGTGGGGCCGGGTCAGCGACGCGCCATGGGCGATGGTCTTCGCGCACGCCGGGCCGCTGCCGCGCCACCCGTCGCAGCTCTACGAGGCGTTCCTCGAGGGGCTGGTGCTGTTCCTGCTGCTCTGGTTCTACTCGGCGAAGCCGCGCCCACGCATGGCGGTCTCCGGGCTGTTCCTGGTCGGCTACGGGGCGGCGCGCACCGCGGTCGAGTTCGCCCGCGAGCCTGACGCCCACCTCGGCTACCTCGCCGGCGGCTGGCTGACCATGGGCATGCTGCTGAGCGTGCCGATGGTGCTGGTTGGGGCGGTGCTGATGGGGCTGGCGTATCGGGGCCAAAACGACAAAGCGTCGGGCTGAAGCCCAACCTACAGGGAACACGAGCAAAGGCAACGTTGTAGGTCGGACTTCAGTCCGACATCATTCGACCTTGGCGTCGGACTGAAGTCCGACCTACAAGACACAGGCCAACTGAACGACCCATGCAGCCCTACCTCGACCTGATGCGCCACGTGCTCGAGCACGGCACCCGCAAGGGTGACCGCACCGGCACCGGCACCACCTCGATCTTCGGCCACCAGATGCGCTTCGACCTGGCCGAGGGCTTCCCGCTGGTGACCACCAAGAAGGTCCACCTGAAATCGATCATCCACGAGCTGCTCTGGTTCCTGAGGGGCGAAACCAACGTCGCCTACCTGCGCGAGAACGGCGTGTCGATCTGGGACGAGTGGGCGACCGACGACGGCGAGCTCGGACCGATCTACGGACGCCAGTGGCGCGCCTGGCCTGCGCCCGACGGACGCGCCATCGACCAGCTGAGCGAGGCGGTCGAGATGATTCGCACCACGCCCAACAGCCGGCGCATCCTGGTTTCGGCGTGGAACCCGGCCGACCTGCCCGACGAGTCGATCAGCCCGCAGGCCAACGCCACCAACGGCCGCATGGCATTGGCCGCGTGCCACACCTTCTTCCAGTTCTACGTCGCCGACGGCCGGCTCTCGTGCCAGCTCTACCAGCGCAGCGCCGACATCTTCCTCGGCGTGCCGTTCAACATCGCCTCCTACGCGCTGCTGACGCTGATGGTCGCGCAGGTGACCGGCCTCGAACCGGGCGATTTCGTGCACACCTTCGGCGACGCGCACCTCTACTCCAACCACCTCGAGCAGGCGCAGACCCAGCTCGCGCGCACGCCCTACCCGCTGCCGACCATGCGCCTGAACCCGGAGGTCAAGGACCTGTTCGCCTTCACCTACGACGACTTCACGCTCGAGAACTACCAGCACCACCCGCACATCAAGGCGCCGGTGGCGGTCTGATGCGCATCGCCCTGATCGCTGCCCTCGACCGCAACGGCCTGATCGGCCGCGACAACGCGCTGCCCTGGCAGCTCCCGGCCGACCTGCAGCACTTCAAGCGGACGACCATGGGCAAGCCGATCCTGATGGGCCGCAAGACCTGGGAATCGCTCGGCCGCCCGCTGCCCGGGCGTCACAACATCGTCCTGACCCGCGACCCGGCCTATCGTGCCGAGGGCGCGACGGTGGTCGACTCCATCGATGCCGCACTCGCCGCGGCCGGTGACGCCGAGGAGGTGATGGTGATCGGCGGCAGCGCCTTCTACCGCGCCATGCTGCCGCAGGCGACGCGCCTCTACCTGACCCGGATCGATGCCGAGTTCGAGGGTGATGCCTGGTTCCCCGAGATCGACGCGCGCGACTGGCAGGAGACCGCGCGCGAATCCCATGCCCCGGACGAGCGCAACCCGTATCCCTACGCCTTCGTGACCCTCGAGCGCAGCTGAGCAACGCCTCGACGGCTGACGCGGATCAGGCACAGCGAAGTTGGTCGGGCAGGTTGGGCCGATCGTGTCTAAACTCGTGTTCCCGGCGGCTCATGGAGACCGCCGCCGAGCTTTAAAGGGACGATCTCATGCGCATGCTCACCTCGCTGACCCTCGCGGCCCTGCTGTTGGCGACCGGGCCGATCCTGGCCGGAACCCTCGACCGCATCAAGGAGACCGGCACACTGCGCATCGGCTACCGTGTCGATGCCGCTCCGTACTCCTATAGGAATTCCATCGGCGACCCGGCCGGTTACACGGTCAACCTGTGCCAGACCGTCGGCCTCGGGCTCGAGAAGATGCTCGGCATCGACACGATCCGCTTCGAGTACATCGAGGTGGGCACCAAGGACCGATTCGACGCCGTCGAGGGCGGACGCGTCGACCTGCTCTGCGGCGCCACCACGGCCACCCTCTCTGGACGCGAGAAAGTCGATTTCTCGCTGCCGACGTTCGTCGACGGCGCCAGCGTCATGTACCGTCAGAACGGGCCGAGTTCGTTCAATGAGTTGGCCGGGCGCAACGTCGGCGTACGTGCCAACACGACCACCGAGCGGGCCTTGACCAGCACCCTTGAGAACCTCGAACTCGACGCCAACGTCATCGCGGTCGCCGACCACGAGAAGGCGCTCGAGATGCTCGAAGCAGGCAAGCTCGACGCCTACTTCGCCGACCGCGTGATCCTGCAGTACCTGATCGCCGGCCGCAGTGTCACCGCGATGCGCGTGTCCCCGGAAAATTTCAGCGTCGAGCCGTACGCGCTCGGGCTCAAGCGCGGTGACAATGAATTCCGACTCGCTGTCGACCGCGCGCTGAGCGTGATCTACAGCGGACGGGTGATCGTCGAGATCTTCCGGCGCAGCTTCGGCAATATCGAGCCGAGCGAGGCGCTGCGCACGCTGTACCTGATTTCGGCGCTGCCGGAGTAGTCCTCCCCGAATAAAGGCTTCCCCAGCCTGGGTCGGCGACCGCCCTTCCGGCAAGGGCTGTACCGGCCACTTTCACTTCACAGCCTGCTGTCGGCCGAATCCGACAGGCATGGCTGGCGGCTGCCTACGCACCCGTCGACGCTCCACGACAGACGCCAACAGACGGCCTCCATACACTGGATTCAGGCAGGGAGGCCACCAACATGCCCCAAGGCGACGACCCAAACGCGCCCCGCGCAGGCCAGAACATCGAACGCACCCTCGGCAGCCTGGTGCTGCTGGCACGTCTTCACGATATCGCCGCCGATCCCGAACGGCTGCGTCGTACCCACTTCGCCGCCGACCGTCCCGACACCGGCCTGCTGCGCGCCCTGCGCGCCCTCGGCCTCAGGGCCACGCTGCTCGAGTCGAACTGGGAGCGGCTCGCCCAGACACCGCTGCCGTGCCTCGCCGAGAACCGGGACGGTGAGTGGCTGCTGGTCGCGCGTGCCGATGCGCATCGCGTGCTGGTCAAGGAGGGCCCGACCGCGGCCCCGCGAGTCCTGCCAAGGATTGCGTTCGAGGCACAGTGGAGCGGGCGGCTGGTGCTCTGTACACGGCGTCACGATGGTGATGTCACGCATCGCCCGTTCGGCTTCTCATGGTTCGTGCCGGCGATCCGCCGCTACCGTGCTCTGCTGGGCGAGGTGCTGGCCGCCGCGTTCTGCATCCAGCTCCTCGCCCTGGCGACACCGCTCTTCTTCCAGGTCATCGTCGACAAGGTGCTGGCCCATCATGCGCTGACCACGCTCGACGTGCTCGCCGTGGGCCTGCTGACGATGGCGCTGTTCGAAATCCTGCTCGGATGCCTGCGTGGCTACTTGCTCAACCACACCTGCGCGCGCATCGACGTCGAGCTTGGGTCACGCGTCTTCGCCCACCTGCAGCGGTTGCC
>JAACFL010000182.1 GCA_009937385.1 Gammaproteobacteria bacterium
AAGGCGGCCTGCGTTCGCCGCACCCCGTAGTGACCGACGAGGCACTCGTACTCCTCGCGGCGAGGGATCGCCGCGAAGCGAGCGACGAAATCGTCGATTTCCGCGGCATCGACCTCGAGGAATAAGTTCGGGTAGGAGCCCTCAAGTCCGCGCCAAGCGAGAGCGCAAGGATGGGCCGTGCTCCGGAGGGCCGGACCAGTCCGCACTGCACAGCGTCAGCGACCCGTCTCGTTCCGGCGCAGAATCAGGTTGCCCCGCGTCTCACGCAAAATGCGGTAACCGGAGTGCATGAACAGCGCCACGGGATCCTGCTGCCAGCAGTCGGCATTGCACCGCTCCATGACCACGGTGCGGGGCAACAGGACGCTCGGTGCTTGCTGCAGGAACGGCAACAGCACCCGGTCCTCGAATCCCTCGACGTCGATCTTCAGCGCGCCGATCGATGTGATGCCGAGGCCATCGAGGATCGACAAAAGCGGGCGCGTACGGACCCTGATCGTCGGCGCCGCCTCATCCGGCCTGACGAAGCTGGCACCGCCGAGGGCCGAGGTCTGGAAGAACTCGAGCTCCCCCTCGGGACCGACCCCCTCCTCCACCAGGCTCACCTGCTCCTCGAGCCCGTTGATCGCGATATTGAATCGCAGCCTTTGCAGAGCGGGTGGATTCGGCTCGATCGCCACGGCCCTTTCGGCACCATGTCGCAATAGCGCCAACGTGTAGTAGCCGATGTTGGCCCCGATATCGATGAACACCCCACCGCGCACCGTCTCGGCCAACGCGGCGATCTCTTCGCCGTCGTAGACCTTGGACGAGAGCAGCACCTTGCTATCGGTGACGTTGTCGCGCAGGTCGAAGCGGTAGTGCGTGCCTTGCACCTCGGCATCCACCAGGGGCCCATGCTCGTCCAGCCAGCGCTGGCGGATCCACTTGGTGAGCTTGCCGCGCGAGAGGCCGAGACCGACCAGCATGCGCAGCAAACGGGTGCGATCGTCTACCGCATAGGTCCCGTAAGGCGCTTCCGAATCGATCTGGTTCACTGTGGTGGCCTCCGGGGCAAGGCCAGCGCACCGGCCTTCGAACACGCCGGCCAGTTTAACTGACACACGCTGCCGGTTCGGTCCGGGAAAAGAGAGGCCGGCTCATGGCCGGCCTCTCGTCAGAGCAGTGGATTCGCCTCAGGCGGACCTCTTCACCTGGTCCGCGGCAGCCTGGTAGCTGTCGATCTGGTCGAAGTTGAGATAGCGGTAGACCTCGTCGCCAACGCTGGCCAGGCCCTGCACCTGCGCCAGGTACTCCTCGGGCGTCGGCAGCTTGCCCATGCGCCCCGCCACCGCGGCCAGTTCGGCCGAAGCCAGGTAAACGTTGGCGCCCAGGCCGAGGCGGTTCGGGAAGTTGCGCGTCGAGGTCGAGACCACGGTCGCGCCCGGCTTGACGCGGGCCTGGTTGCCCATGCACAGCGAGCAGCCCGGCATCTCCATGCGTGCGCCGGCCTTGCCGAAGGTGCTGTAGACCCCCTCGTCGACCAGCTGGCTCTCGTCCATGCGGGTCGGCGGGGCGATCCACATGCGCGTGGCGACCTGGTCGTCGGACGCCTCGAGCACCTTGCTGGCGGCGCGGAAGTGGCCGATGTTGGTCATGCAGGAACCGATGAAGACCTCGTCGATCTTTGTGCCCATGACGTCGGAGAGTTTCTTGACGTCGTCCGGGTCGTTCGGGCACGCCAGCAGCGGCTCGGTGATCTCGTTCATGTCGATTTCGATCACCGCGGCGTACTCGGCGTCGGCGTCGGGTTCGAGCAGCTGCGGGTCGGCAAGCCACGCCTCCATCGCATCGGCGCGGCGCGCCAGCGCATCGGCATCACCGTACCCCTCGTTGATCATCCAGCGCAGCAGCGTGACGTTGGAGGTCAGGTACTCGATGATCGGCTCCTTGTTGAGCCTGATCGTGCAGCCGCCGGCCGAGCGCTCGGCCGAGGCGTCGGAGAGCTCGAAGGCCTGCTCGACCTTGAGATCCGGCAGCCCCTCGATCTCGAGGATGCGGCCCGAGAAGATGTTCTTCTTGCCCTTCTTCTCGACCGTCAGCAGACCCTCCTGGATCGCCTGGTAGGGAATGGCATTGACCATGTCGCGCAGCGTGATGCCCGGCTGCAGCTCACCCTTGAAGCGCACCAGCACCGACTCCGGCATGTCCAGCGGCATGACGCCGATGGCCGCGCCGAAGGCGACCAGGCCGGAACCGGCCGGGAAGCTGATCCCGATCGGGAAACGGGTGTGCGAGTCGCCGCCGGTGCCGACGGTGTCGGGCAGCAGCATGCGGTTCAGCCACGAGTGGATGACGCCGTCACCCGGGCGCAAGGCCACCCCGCCGCGATCCTGGATGAACTGCGGCAGGGTCTTATGGGTGTTGACGTCGACCGGCTTGGGATAGGCCGCGGTGTGGCAGAAGCTCTGCATGACCAGGTCCGACGAGAAGCCGAGGCAGGCGAGCTCCTTGAGCTCGTCGCGGGTCATCGGGCCGGTGGTGTCCTGGGAGCCGACGGTGGTCATCTTCGGCTCGCAGTAGGCGCCCGGGCGCACGCCCTCGACGCCGCAGGCACGGCCGACCATCTTCTGCGCCAGCGTGTAGCCCTTGCCGGTGTCGGCGGGCTGTTCGGGCACGCGGAACACCTCGGAGACCGGCATGCCAAGCGCCTCGCGAGCGCGGCCGGTCAGGGTGCGGCCGATGATCAGCGGAATGCGGCCGCCAGCCTGCGCCTCGTCGAGCAGCACCTGGGTCTTGAGCTCGAAGGTCGAGACCGTATCGCCGGCCTCGTTGGTGATCTTGCCCGCGTAGGGATGCACGGTGACGACGTCGCCCATCTCGAGCTTGTCGACGTCGCACTCGATCGGCAATGCACCGGAGTCCTCGACGGTGTTGAAGAAGATCGGCGCGATCTTGCCTCCGAGCACCACGCCGCCCTGGCGCTTGTTCGGCACGAAGGGGATGTCCTCGCCCATCAGCCACAGCACCGAGTTGGTCGCCGACTTGCGCGATGAGCCGGTGCCTACCACGTCGCCGACGTACGCAACGGTGTTCCCCTTGCCCTTGAGTTCCTCGATCTTCGCCAGGCCATCCTCCATGCTGTTCTTCAGCATCGCCTTGGCATGCAGCGGGATGTCCGGGCGGCTCCAGGCGTCGCCGGCCGGCGACAGGTCGTCGGTGTTGGTCTCGCCAGGCACCTTGAACACGGTGATGGTGATCGCCTCGGGCACCTTCGGCTTGGAGGTGAACCACTCGGCATCGGCCCACGACTGCATGACCGACTGGGCCGCGGCGTTGCCGGCCTGTGCCTTGTCGGCAACCTGGTCGAAGCCGTCGAACACCAGAAGGGTCTTTTTCAGACCGGCGGCGGCGGTGTCGGCCAGCCCGGCGTCGTCGAGCAGGTCGACCAGCGGCTGCACGTTGTAGCCACCGAGCATGGTGCCGAGGAGCTCCACGGCGCGCTCGGGGCTGACCAACGGGGAGCTGGCCCGACCGTTGGCGACGTCGGCCAGGAACTCCGCCTTGACCTTGGAGGCGTCGTCGACGCCCGGGGGCACACGCTCGGTCAGCAGTTCGACCAGCAACGCCTCCTCGCCTGCAGGCGGATCCTGGAGCAAGGCAACCAGGTCACCGACCTGGGCGACGTTCAGGGGCAGCGGCGGCACGCCCTCGGCGGCGCGCTCTTCGACATGCTTGCGATAGGCTTCCAACACGGTCGTACCCTCACTCTCATGATGTGGCAGGACAGCGACGCGGAACGCGTCACACCCATAACGATATATTAACTGCTTACAAAAATAATTGATACCCCATCGCAGAGCCGATAGACCCCGTCGCGGGTGCGGTATGATGCCGCGCAACCCCCTTCAAACCTGCTGAGGAGCTGCCTGGCCATGGACCTGACCGCGCTCAATGCACTCTCCCCTGTCGACGGTCGATATGCGTCTAAAGTCGACGATCTTAGACCTATCTTCAGCGAATATGGCCTCATCAGGCACCGGATCCTGGTCGAGATCCGTTGGCTCCAGGCGCTCGCCGAAGCGCCGGAAATCGCCGAGGTGCCACCGCTGAGCGAGCATGCGAAGCACCTTCTCGACGGCATCTTCGATGGCTTCTCCGAGGAGGACGCGCAGCGCGTCAAGAACATCGAAAGCTCGACCAACCACGACGTCAAGGCGGTCGAGTACTTCCTCAAGGAGCGCATCGCCGGCAACGCCGAGCTCGAGGCGGTGGCCGAGTTCATCCATTTCGCCTGCACCTCGGAGGACATCAACAACCTCGCCTACGCGCTGATGTTGCGCGAGGCGCGTACCCAGGCTCTGCTGCCCGCCGCCGACCAGCTGATCGACGCGCTGCGCGGCATGGCCCATGGCTTCGCCGACCTGCCGATGCTGTCGCGCACCCACGGTCAACCGGCCTCGCCAACCACGCTCGGCAAGGAGTTCGCCAATGTCGTGCACCGCCTTTCGCGACAGCGCGCGCAGCTCGCCTCGGTCCCGATGCTCGGCAAGATCAACGGGGCGGTAGGCAATTTCAACGCCCACCTGTCGGCCTACCCGGAGGTGGACTGGCCGGCGCTCGCCGAGCGCTTCGTCACCGGGCTCGGCCTCGACTGGAACCCCTACACCATCCAGATCGAGCCGCACGACTACATCGCCGAGCTGTGCGACGCCCTGGCCCGTTTCAACACCGTGCTGCTCGACTTCGACCGCGACGTCTGGAGCTACATCTCGATCGGCTACTTCCGCCAGCGCACCGTCGCCGGCGAGGTCGG
>JAACFL010000183.1 GCA_009937385.1 Gammaproteobacteria bacterium
ATGCTCGAGGTCGTTACCGGCGACATCACCCGGCTCGAGGTGGACGCCATCGTCAACGCCGCCAACAGCAGTCTGCTCGGTGGTGGTGGCGTCGATGGGGCCATCCACCGTGCCGCCGGTCCTGAACTGCTCGACTTTTGCCGTGATCTGGGTGGCTGTCCGACCGGCGAGGCGCGGATCACGCCGGGATTCAGGCTCCCGGCACGCTGGGTGATCCATACCGTCGGGCCGGTCTGGCATGGCGGCGAGCACGGCGAGGATGCGCTGTTGGCCTCGTGCTACGCGCGGTCGCTCGAGCTCGCGCGCGAGCACGGCGCGCGCAGTGTCGCGTTCCCGGCAATCAGCACCGGCGTCTACGGGTTTCCGAAAACGCGTGCCGCGGCGATCGCCATCGCCGAGCTGCGAACCCACGAAGCGCAATTCGAACGGCTCATCGCCTGCTGTTTCAGCGACAGCGATGCGGAGATTTACCGCGAACTGCTTGCTGCCTGAGTGGTAGGTGGTTTTTGTCGGGCTGAAGCCCGACCTACAGGAAACACGCCGCTGGACCGTTGTAGGTCGGACTTCAGTCCGACACAACGCGAGGTCCGGACGGGGCCGTCGTCGGGCTGAAGCCAGAACTACAGGATTCGCTTGGTGCCGACCGGTGTGGGTCGGACTTCAGTCCGACAGGAACCTGGTCTTGAGCATGTTCCGAGCCGAACGGCGGCCACCTGTCAGTTGGGCTGGGCCGTTCATTCAGTCGACGTACTCGAAGACGTTGACCACGCGCTGCACGCCGCCCACCCGGCGCGCCTTCTCGATCGTGGCGTTGGCCTCGGGCTGGGTGACGAGCCCCATCAGGTAGACCGCGCCGGCCTCGGTGACCACCTTGACCCGCTCCGGGGAGTACTCCGGGAGGTCGATGTTGAGCAGCCCGGTCTTGACCTTCGACGTGATCAGCGTGTCGCTTGCGCGCGCGGTCATCGAGCTCGGTGCAGCGACCGCCAGCTCGTTGACCACCCGCTTGACGTGCGGCACGCCACGCGCGATCTCCTCGGCACGTGCGCGCAGCTCGGGGGTCGGGGTCTCGCCGGTCAGCAGCACCGTCAGGTTGAAGCTGGTGGTGTTGATGTGCGCCTGCTCGGAAATCGCGGGGTCGCTGCGCAACCGGGAGGCCGTCTTGAGCTCGATGTTCTGGTCTTCGAGCATGATTCCCGTGGTGCGCCGGTCGTAGATGGCCACCGCGCCGGTGGCCGCGCCGGTCGCCACCACGGCAGCGCAGCCCTGCAGCAGCGCGGCGACCAGGACGATCAGGATCAGGGGGGTTCTCATGGCACGTCTCCTTACGTGGTATGCCGAGCCAGTCCGGCTCAGGCAGCGAAAGCGTCGTAAATCCATTCTACTGCATGCCCCCCATCGGCCGCCGGGTGGATGGCGACGACGTCGAAGCGCGTAGGGCGCTTCTCGGCACGGCGTTGCAGGTAGTGGCTCGCCGCGGTGACCAGGCGCGCCTGCTTGGTGGCGGTGACGGTCTCCTCGGCACGACCGAAGCGCGTCGAGGAGCGGAAACGCACCTCGACGAACACCACGCTGCCCCGGTCCAGCATCACCAGGTCGATCTCGCCGCCGCGACAGCGGTAATTGCGCTCCAGAAGCCGCAAGCCGGCCGCCTCGAGATGGCGCAGCGCCAGCAACTCGGCGCCCGGCCCATCGAGACGAGCTGGCGACCTGTGGGGCGTGGTCACTCGGGGACGAGAGGGATGGGTGCAGCCTGCCGGGGTGGCGGAGTGTAGCCGAGCAGTCGCGGCTGGCCCTCGACGAACTCCGCGCACAGCAGCTGGCGATGCACGATGCCGGTCTGGTCGAGCCACAGCAGGCCGGTTTCGGCGTCCAGGCGGCTGCCTGGGTCGGCCTGCAGGCGCGACAGGTAAGGCAGCAGGCGGTAGGCGTCGGCGCCGAGTGCGAACAGCCTGCTTGCCGGTCCTGAGGCTGCCGGGAGTCCACCAGCCAGCAGGCCATCGGTGGCCCCCAGGGTCCAGGGCATGTCGCAGAAACGCAGGCCGTTGAGATCCAGGTTGGCCTCGGCAGGGGTGCCGGGCGCCAATACGTGCGAGGTCGCGTAGACGGGCAGGTTCGCGGCGTGGTGGAACGCGAGCTGCGGCTTCATGAGCCGCGCCTGGCGCGGCAACGCAACGAGGAACACCGCGTCGGCATCGCGCCTGCGGCGCGGTTCGAACTCCAGCGAGCGTCCAAGCACGCCGCGCAGAGCGCGGTAGCGCGATTGGCTTCCCGACAGGCCGAGCAGGGCGGTGATCGGTTCAGAGAAGTCGTTTTCCGCCGGATCGTAGCCACGCGTCTCGAGCAGCGTGCCACCGAGCATCTCCCAGCGCGCGCGAAAAGCGGCCGCGACACGCTGGCCGAAGTCGGTCGATGGTGTGAGTACGACCGCCTGCCGGTGGCCGTCGACCCAGGCCCGGTCCGCGACCTCGACCGCCTCGTCCTCGGGGGCGAGTGCAAACTGGCGCAGGAAGCCGTTGGCGATCCCCTGGTCCGTGAGCCGGTTGAGCGCCAGCACCGGCACCGGGAGTGTCGCGCCGGCAAGCTCGGCGACCGCTTCCTTGCGCAGCGGCCCGATGACGGCCTCTGCGCCGTCGGTGACCGCCTCGCCGTAGGCGCCGAGGACGTTCTCGCTGCTGTCGTAGAAGCGCACGGTGACGCGAGGTGCGTCAGCCCCGGCCGGATCGGCATCGGCATACAGGGCGGCGAGGAAGCCGTCGCGCACCGCGGCCGCGGCGCTGGCGACCGGGCCGCGCGTGGGCAGCAGCACGGCGATGCTCGAAGGGGTCGGCACCGCCGCACGCTCCGCGAGCACCCGTTCGAGCAACTCGGGACGCGCCGGGTGGTCGGGGTAGGCCGCGCGCCAGTCGGCCAGCTCGCCCTCGAGCGCGAGGGCGTGACGTGGCGGCCCCGAGGTGAGGCTCGCAAGGGCAACCCAACCGCCCAGCCCGGGTTCGACCGAGCCCGGTTCGGGGCGTGCCGGGCCGAGGCTGCGCAGCGCGCCGAGCAGGGCGACCTGGTTCGCCAGCACGGCATCGTCATTTTCGAGCAGCGTGTCGAGCAGCAGCCGTTCGCGCACGCTGTCGAGGGCGTTCCCGGAGTCGAGCAGCGCCCGGGCACGCAGTTCCAGGTGCTGGCGACGCAGCACGATCGGCAGGCTGTCGGGGAGCGTCGGTGGCAGGCGTTCCATGGCCCGCCCGGGCCGCGACCGGCCGAGCGCGATCTCGGCGAACAGCAGGTCGCGCTTCAGCGTCAGTTCCATGGCCGGGGGAGGCACCGTCGTGGCCAGCACAATCTCCTCGGCACGGGCCAACTCGGCGGCGCGTAACAACACGCTCGCGGCGGCCAGGCGCAGCTCGGCGCGTCCGGTCGGATCGCGGGTGGCCCGGGCCGCGGCGAGGTAGGTGTCGGCGGCGGCGGTGAACTCGCCCCTCGCCTCGAGGGCGCGCGCGGTCTCGACGCCGGGCGGCGGTGGCTTGCGCACGTCGGGAGCCCCCGCGCAGCCGGCGAGCAGGGCGATCAGCAGCAGGATCGGAGGGCGCAGGAAAGGGGTCGATTGCACGGCTGGGTGATTCCGGGCACGATGCCTCGCGGGGGTCCGCACGGGCATTCGCGGACGGCTGGGGCAAGTATCAGGACGGGGTCCAAGGGTGTCAAATTCGACCGGCGTGCTCTACGTGGTGGCGACGCCGATCGGCAATCTCGCCGACATCGGGCAACGCGCCGTCGATACGCTGCGCCAGGTCGACCTGGTGGTCGCCGAGGACACCCGCCACAGCGGGCGCCTGCTGCGGCACCTGGGCATCACCACGTCGCTGGCTGCCTGCCACGAGCACAACGAGCGCGCCGCGGTTGACGGCCTGGTCGCGCGGCTGCGTGCCGGCAGTGATCTGGCACTGATCAGCGATGCCGGAACGCCGCTGGTCAGCGACCCGGGGTTCCGCCTGGTGCGCGCCGCGCGTGCCGCGGGGGTGAGCGTGGTACCGATCCCTGGCCCCTGCGCTGCGATCGCCGCGCTGTCGGTCGCGGGATTGCCTACCGACCGTTTCGTCTTCGAGGGCTTCCTGCCAGCGCGCCACGCCGCGCGGGTCGCGCGCCTCGAGACGCTGGTCGGCGAGACACGCACGCTGGTCTTCTACGAGGCGGGCCGAAGACTCGGTGCCTGCCTCGCGGATCTCTGCGCGGTGTTCGGCGCCGACCGGCCGGCGGTGCTTGCCCGGGAGCTGACCAAGTTGCACGAGACCGTGCTAGACGAGCGGCTCGACGAACTGGCCGCGCGGGTTGCCGGGGATCCCGACCAGGCGCGTGGCGAGTCGGTGCTGCTGGTCGCCGGCGCCCCCGAGCAGCCCGGCGACGTGGCGCTCGAGGTCGGCCGGCTGCTCGAGACGCTGCTCGAGGAGGGGATCACGGTCAGCCGGGCCGCGGCGATCGCGGCGCGTGTCAGCGGCATGTCGAAGCGTGAACTCTACGCCCGGGCGCAGGCGCTTCACGATGCGCAGCACTCCCCGTCTGGCTGAGCCTTGCCCGGCCTGCCGGCCGGGCGTATCGTGGCGGCGGGGAGTCGGCCGGGCAGCCGCTGCGCCTCAGTGGCGTGGAGGAAAGTCCGGGCTCCGCAGGACGGGGTGCCAGGTAACGCCTGGGGGGCGAGAGCCCACGGAAAGTGCCACAGAAAACAGACCGCCCAAGCGCGCAAGCGCCGGCAAGGGTGAAAAGGTGCGGTAAGAGCGCACCGCGCCGGTGGTAACAC
>JAACFL010000184.1 GCA_009937385.1 Gammaproteobacteria bacterium
TGCTACAACAGCGAGGAGGGCGTCACCCTGGCGCAGATGACCGCCAACGAGCAGGACTGGGCGGTGATCTTCGACATCAAGGCGATCGAGGCCGCGGTCAAGGGCGGCAAGGCGGAGATGATCAACGGTGTGCCGGTCCTCGACGGACGCAAGAAGGCCGGCAACGCGTACACCCGCTACGTCCCGGTGCCGAACAGCCCGCACGGCGTCAACAGTTCCCCCGAGGGTCACTACATCATGATCAACGGCAAGCTGTCGCCGACGGTCACCATCCTCGACGTGCGCCGCTTCCCCGACCTGTTCGCCGGCAAGATCAAGGAGCGTGACGTGGTCGCCGGCGAGCCGGAGCTGGGTCTGGGGCCGCTGCATACCGCTTTCGATGGCCGTGGCAACGCCTACACCACGCTGTTCCTCGACAGCCAGGCATGCAAGTGGAATATCGAGAAGGCGATCCGTGCCTACAAGGGCGAAAAGGTCGACTACATCATCGACAAGCTCGACGTGCACTACCAGCCGGGTCACAACCACACCTCCATGGGCGAGACCAAGGAGGCGGATGGCAAGTGGCTGGTGTCGCTGAACAAGTTCTCCAAGGACCGCTACCTCAACGTCGGTCCACTGAAGCCGGAGAACGAGCAGTTGATCGACATCACCGGCGAGAAGATGAAGCTGGTGCACGACAGCCCGACCTTCGCCGAGCCGCACGACTGCATCATCGTGCGCGCCGACATCGTCAACCCCAACTCGGTCTACGAGCGCAACGATCCAACCTTCGCGGCCACCGTCGAGATGGCCAAGAAGGACGGCATCAAGCTCGAGACCGACTCCAAGGTGATTCGCGACGGCAACAAGGTGCGGGTCTACATGACCTCCTCGGCGCCCAACTTCAGCATGACCGAATACAAGGTCAAGGAGGGCGACGAAGTGACGGTGGTCATCACCAACGTGGACAAGGTCGACGATCTCACCCACGGCTTCACGCTCGCCAACTACGGCGTCTGCATGGAGATCGGCCCGCAGCAGACCAGCTCGGTGACCTTCGTCGCCGACCGTCCCGGCGTCCACTGGTTCTACTGCCAGTGGTTCTGCCACGCCCTGCACATGGAGATGCGCGGGCGCATGCTGGTCGAGAAGGCCTGAGCATGATCCCGTTCCCTGCAGGTACCCAGGTGAGCTGTGGCGGGCTGGTCCCACTGCTGCTCGTCGCGCTTCTGACCACGACCCCGACGGGTGCGGTCGAACGCGTGGTGCCGCCGGGAACGGGGACCCTTCAGCAGGCGATCGCCACGGCCGGGGCGGGGGATATCCTCCGCCTTGGCCACGGCACCTATTCCGGCAACTTCATCGTCGACAGGCCGCTGTCGCTGGTCGGCAGTGAGGGTGCGGTGCTCGACGGCGGCGGCTCCGGCCGCGTGGTCACCCTCGACGCACCGCGGACACGCCTGGAGGGCGTGACCATCGTCGGTTCGGGCGACTGCCTCTCCTGCGAGGACGGCGCGGTCTACGTCAGTAAACGGGCCACCGGCGCGGTGGTCGCGCACAACCGCCTCGAAGGCAACCTCATCGGCATCAACCTCAAGGGCCCACGCGACGCCGTCGTTCGCGGCAACACCATCGTCGGCCGTGACGACCTGCCGATGAGCGAACGCGGCAACGGCGTCCAGCTATGGAATTCCCCTGGATCGGTTGTCGACGGCAACCTTATCCGGCTCGGGCGCGACGGTATCTTCGTCAACGTCAGCGACCGCAACCGCTTTACCGACAACCGTCTCGAGGGCGTCCGTTTCGGTGTCCATTACATGTACGCCAACGACAGCGAGGTCTCGGGCAACGTCTCGCGCGGCAACCATCTCGGCTTCGCCCTGATGTTCTCCCACCGCCTGGTCGTGACCGGCAACCGCTCGCTAGGTGACCGCGACCACGGCCTGCTGCTGAACTACGCCAACGAGTCGCGCGTGGCCGGCAACGAGGTGCGCGGCGGTGCCGAGAAGTGCGTGTTCATCTACAACGCCAACAACAACCGTTTCTCCGGCAACCGTTTCGAAGGCTGTGACATAGGCATCCATTTCACCGCCGGCTCGGAAAAGAACACCATCGTCGGCAACGCGTTCGTCGCCAATCGGACCCAGGTCAAGTACGTCGGCACGCGCCACATCGAGTGGTCAAGTGGCGGTCGCGGCAACTACTGGAGCGACAATCCCGCCTTCGACCTCGATGGCGACGGCATCGGCGATCGCGCCTACCGGCCGAATGACATGGTCGACCAGCTGGTCTGGCGTCACCCGTTGGCGAAGCTGCTACTCAACAGCCCGGCGGTGCACCTGGTGCGCTGGGCGCAGTCGGCGTTTCCGCCACTCTACCCAGGTGGCGTGGTCGACCTGGCCCCGCTGATGGCCGAACCGGACTTCGATTTCAGGAAGATGAACGATGGCCTCCAGGGCTAGCATCGAACTCGAACGGGTCAGCAAGCGCTACGGTGCCCACGAGGTGCTGCATGAGGTGTCCCTGGCGGTAGGGCAGGCGGAATGTGTCGCACTGCTCGGCCACAACGGTGCCGGCAAGACCACGTTGATGAAGCTCCTGCTCGGGTTGACCAGACCCTGCGACGGAAAGATCCGCGTCAACGGTGCCGAACCGACTCATCTTCTCGGCAAGGGACTCGGTGCCGACATCGGGTTCCTGCCCGAGAACGTCATGTTCCACACCGCCATGAGCGGTCGCGAGGTCCTGCGCTTCTATGCCCGCCTCAAGGGGGTGGCGGTCAGTACCTGCGACCGATTGCTGGCAGAAGTGGGCCTGGACGAGGCGGCGCGGCGTCGTGTCAGTACCTACTCCAAGGGCATGCGCCAGCGTCTCGGTCTGGCCCAGGCGCTGCTGGGTACGCCACATGTGCTGCTGCTCGACGAACCGACCACCGGCCTCGACCCGGTGCTCAGGGAGACCTTTTACCAGCGGGTCAGACAGCACCAGGAGGAGGGTGGTTGCGCGCTGATCTCGTCGCACGCCCTGACCGAGATCGAGGCGCGCAGCGACCGTGTCGCCATCCTGCGCCAGGGGCGGCTGGTCGCGTTCGGTTCCCTGGCCGAGCTGCGCGAGAGGGCCGGACTGCCAGTGCGCATCCGCGTGGTCACCGGTGCCGGTGAGGCGAGCGGTGTTGCCGAACGCATCGGTGCGGGGCTGCACCTCGATCACATCAACAACGAGACCCTCGAGCTTTCCTGTCTGGGTGGCGACAAGCTCGACATCGTCACCCGTTTGGCCGACCTGCGGCCGGCGGTGCACGACGTCGAGATCCACGCCCCGGGACTCGGCGAGGTCTACGCCCACTACTCCGCGGGAGACGGTCCGCAATGAGAGCCCTGGTCATTCTTGCCGGGAACGAGATCCGCGACGGCCTGCGCAACCGCTGGGTCGCCGCCATCATCCTGCTGCTCGCCGCATTGGCCCTGTCGCTGGCGCTGCTCGGCTCGGCGCCGTCCGGCACCGTCCAGGCGACGCCGATGAGCATCACCGTCGCCAGTCTCGCCAGCCTGACCGTCTACCTGCTGCCGCTGATCGCGCTGATGCTGGCGTTCGACGCCCTGGTCGGTGAACTCGAACGCGGGACGCTGCTGCTGCTGCTCACCTACCCGGTGGCTCGCTGGCAGGTGGTGGTCGGCAAGTTCCTCGGCCACAGCCTGATCCTGCTCGCCGCGCTGCTGGTCGGCTACGGCGGTGCCGGCCTTGTGTTGCAGTTCACGGGTGGTGCCGATGCCGAGAGCTGGATCGCCTACCTGGTGCTGATGGCCAGTTCCTGGCTGCTCGGCAGCGCCTTCATCGCGCTGGGCTACCTGGTCAGCGCCCTGGTGCGCGAGCGGGCGACGGCGGCCGGGGTCGCGGTGGCGCTGTGGCTGCTGTTCGTCGTTCTCTATGACCTGGGCCTGCTGGGCCTGCTGCTGGCCGACACCCAGCAGCGGCTCTCGCCCGACCTGGTCGCCGTGCTGCTTTTGGCCAATCCCACCGACATCTTCCGCATCATCAACCTGACCGGGACCGAGGCCGTCAGCCTGCTCGCCGGCATGGCCGAGGCCGGCCGCGCCGCCGGTTTCCAGCCGGCGTTGCTGGTCGCGCTGCTGCTCGGCTGGGTGGCGCTGCCGCTCGGCCTGACCGTGGCCCGTTTCCAGAGGATAGAGCTATGAAAGCCGCATTGACCTGGCTTTTGGTCGCCACCATCCTGCTCACCGCCTGCGGCGAGGCCGAGCGCCAGGTTGTGGCTCCCAAGGCCGCACCTATCACCCGCGATGCCGTGGGCCGTTACTGCCAGATGATCGTTGCCGACCACCATGGACCGAAGGCACAGATCTTCCTCGACGACGGCAGCGCGCCGATCTGGTTCAGCTCGGTGCGTGATGGCATCGCCTTCACGCGTCTGCCCGAGGAGCCGAAGAACATCAGCGCCTTCTACGTCAACGACATGAGCGATACGGCGTGGGAACAGCCGGACGACTCGACCTGGATCGCGGCGGAGGGTGCGTGGTTCGTCCTCGACAGCTCGCGATCGGGCGGCATGGGTGCGCCCGAGGCGGTGCCGTTCGCATCCGCACCGGCAGCCGAGGCATTCGCCGCGAACTACGGCGGCGAGGTCGTGCGCCTCGCGGACATCCCGCACGACTACGTCCTCGGCGAGATCGCCACCCCCGCATCACATGCCCAGGGACACGATCCCGATCAGGGCGACATGCCGATGATGGCCGACATGAAGGTGGTCCAGCCTGTGGAGCCAACCGCGGGCCATGCGCATGAATGCCGCGGTGGAGTTCTTGACCATCGCCGTGGAGGCGATGGAAAACAGGCAGTAGGCGAGAAAGAACCAGAATCCCTCTTCGAGCCGGGCGTCCATGGTGAGCAGGTCGCCCATCTGGCCCGACGCACTGCCGGCCAGGTAGGCGACGATCAGCGCCATCACGAACACGTCGGCCATCGACCATTTGCTGACTGCCCGGGTGACACGTTCCATGCCGCGTCGGGTCGCGGGTTGTCGCACTGGCAGCGTGACCAGCTGCAGCAGCAGCTTGAACAGCGGGATCACCAGGCTGAAGGTCGCGATCAGTACCGCGACCAACGGATTGCCGGTGCGCGCCAGCTCCTCGATTGCACCGACGATCGAGCGCGTCTTGCGATACACCTCGAGCTCGCCCTCGACGCGATCGAGACCGAACATCATCGCCAGCCCGGACATGAACTGGCGCTTGCGCGTCTCCTCCTCGCCGGCGACCAGGTCGAGTCCGATGTCGACCATGTCGGACTTCTCCATCGTCCCCTCGAGGGTCAGGACCGGGCGCGTGACGCCGGGGTAGAGCAGGGCGATCGCGACGACAATCACTGCGACCTGGGCGAGTGTGCGGGGCATGGCGGTGTCCTGGGTGGGTGCCTGGGCGAGACGGCCAAGATGCCACGCCACCGCCATGCGCTGGAATCGCCCCAACGGGGTGGAAGCGTCACCCTGGAGCACAGAACAGGCCGAGAGCGCCGCATTACGGCATACGGCAGTAAGTTGACGTTTACGTAAACGACACTTTGAGGTAGATTGGCGCCTGCATAACGACAAGCCATGGCCGGCCCCCGCGGCACGGTAACCGGAGGACCCTGTGAGTCACTTCCCGACGCTGAACTTCGACCTCGGCGAGACCGCCGACATGCTTCGCGATGCGGTGCACGCTTTCGCCAGCGACGAGATCGCGCCGCGTGCCGCGGCGATCGACGTCGACAACGAGTTCCCGGCCGACCTGTGGCGCAAGTTCGGCGACATGGGCCTGCTCGGCATCACCGTCGAGGACGAGTACGGCGGCTCCGGCATGGGCTACCTCGAGCACATGGTGGCCATGGAGGAGATCAGCCGTGCATCGGCCTCGGTCGGGCTCTCCTACGGTGCCCATTCGAACCTCTGCGTCAACCAGATCCGGCGCAACGGCAATGAGGAGCAGAAGCAGAAGTACCTGCCGATGCTGATCAGTGGCGAGCACGTCGGCGCGCTGGCGATGAGCGAGCCGGGCGCCGGTTCCGACGTCGTGTCGATGCGCACCCGTGCCGACAAGAAAGGTGACCGCTACGTGCTCAACGGCAACAAGATGTGGATCACCAACGGTCCCGACGCCGACACGCTGGTGGTCTACGCCAAGACCGATCCCGACGCGGGGCCGCGCGGCATGACCGCGTTCATCATCGAGAAGGGGATGCCCGGATTCTCGACCGCGCAGAAGCTCGACAAGCTCGGCATGCGTGGCTCCAACACCTGCGAGCTGGTGTTCCAGGACTGCGAGGTGCCGGAGGAGAACGTCCTCGGTGGCGTCGGCCGTGGCGTCAACGTGCTGATGAGCGGCCTCGACTACGAGCGCGCGGTGCTCGCCGCCGGACCGCTCGGCATCATGCAGGCGTGCATGGACGTGGTCGTGCCCTACCTGCACGAGCGCGAGCAGTTCGGAAAGCCGATCGGCACCTTCCAGCTGATGCAGGGCAAGCTGGCCGACATGTACACCACGCTCAACGCCTGCCGTGCCTATGTCTACGCCGTCGGCAAGGCGTGCGACCGTGGCGAGACCACGCGCAAGGACGCCGCCGGCGCGATCCTCTACGCCGCCGAGAAGGCGACCTGGATGGCGCTCGAGGCGATCCAGTCCCTCGGCGGCAACGGCTACATCAACGAGT
>JAACFL010000026.1 GCA_009937385.1 Gammaproteobacteria bacterium
CTCGAGCACCGTCAACAACAGGATCGAGATGGCCACCAACATCGAGGCCACAGCGAGGATGGTCGGGCTGATCTGCTCGCGGATACCGGACCACATCTGGATCGGGATCGTACGCTGTTCCGGACCGGCAAGGAATAGCACCACCACCACTTCATCGAACGAGGTGATGAACGCGAACAGCGCACCCGAGATCACGCCGGGAAGGACCAGTGGCAGAACGACGCGGAAGAAGGTCGTGGTCGGCGTCGCGCCAAGACTGTGCGCCGCCCGGACCAGCGAACGATCGAAGCCCGACAGCGTCGCGGTCACCGTGATCACCACGAACGGGATGCCGAGCGCGGTGTGCGCGAGGATCACGCCCGGGAAGGTCTGCGACAGGCCAAGGTCGGAGTAGAAGAAGAACATCGCCGCGGCCGAGATGATCAGCGGCACCACCATCGGTGAAATCAGGACGCCCATGATCAACGGCCCGTAGGGCATGTAGCGGCTCGACAGTCCAAGCGCCGCGATGGTGCCGAGCACCGTCGCGAGCAGGGTCGAGAAGATCGCCACGATGAAGCTGTTGCGGATCGCTCGCAGCCACTCGTCGGACTGGAAGAAATCGGCGTACCAGCGCAGCGAGTAGCCGTCCGGATCCAGCGACAGCATCTTCTGGGTGAAGGTGAAATAGGGCTCGGCGTTGAATGAGAGCGGCACGATCACGAAAATCGGCCCGATCAGGAACAGGAAGATCAGCCCGCAAATGATGCGGAACAGGACGTGCCAGATTCTCTCGAGCGGGCTGGCGTATGCGGGTAGAGCCATCGTCTCGTCCTATCCGAGCTTCATGTTGTCTACGCCGATCAGGCGGTTGTAGATCAGGTAGAGCGCCAGCACCAGGAGGAGCAGGATCGAGCCGATCGCGGCGGCCAGGCCCCAGTTCAGCGAGGTCTGCATGTGGTAGGCGATGAAGTTGGTGATGAAGATGCCCGACTGGCCACCGACCAGTGCCGGCGTGATGTAGTAACCGATCGACAGGATGAACACCAGGATGCCGCCCGCACCGATGCCGGGGATGGTCTGCGGGACGTAGACGCGCCAGAAGGCGACCGGTCCCGTGGCCCCCAGGGAACGCGCCGCGCGCATGAACGAGGGTGGGATGGTCTTCATCACCGAGTAGAGTGGCAGGATCATGAACGGCAGCAGGATGTGGGTCATGGCCACGAACGTGCCGATCTTGTTGTGCATCATCTGCAACCGCCCGTCCTCGCTGAGCAGCCCGATCCAGACCAGCATGTCGTTGAGCACGCCCTGGGTCTGCAGCATCGCGATCCAGGTCGTCGTACGCACCAGCAGCGACGTCCAGAATGGGAGCAGCACCAGGATCATCAGCAGGTTGGAATGTTTGGAAGGCATGGTCGCCAGCAGGAAGGCGATGGGATAGCCGAGCAACAGGGTGAAAAACGTGATCAGGATGCTCATCCAGACGGTGCGCCAGAAGAGCGACAGATAGATCTGCTCATCTTCGGGCTTCTTACCGATCTTGCCGTCAGCCGTGTACTCCATATCGACTGCGGCCAGGTAGTAGCCAGCCGTGTAGGCCGACGACTCCCGCTTGATGACCCGCCAGAGGGTCTCGTTGCCCCAGTCCTTGTCGATCTCTATGAGCGCGTCGCGGTACGGTGGTTCGTCGAGACGGGTGGCACGGCGCGCGGACCGCATCACGGTGCTGCGTGCGCCCGAGTATTCGTAGTTGAGACGGGTCGCGACCTTGCCTAGCGTGCGGCTCTTCCGGCCGTCCTTCAGGTCCTGGACGAGGGCGTCAAACACCTCCTCGGAGGGAACGCCGTTGCCGTCCCACTGCTGCAGCGCCAGGCTGGTGCGGGGCAGGTGCGTGGCGACCTCGGGGTTGCTGACACTGCGGGTCAGCATTTCGAAGATCGGGACGATAAAAGTGATCACCAGGAACAGCAACAGCGGGGCCACGAGCAAGGCGGCCTTGGTCTTGCTCTTGCGAACGGCCCGCGCCAGGCTCACCTTGAGCGGCGTGCCGTCAGCGGTGGTCATTACATCCGCAGTCTGGGGTGCCGGTGCTGCTTCTGCGTTGGCCACGCTAGGGTCTCCTGGTGACAGCCGTCATTTGAGTGAAACCGCGAGAGCGCTGGCGCGCGAGGGCAAGGCAGCTTCTCGTGGCATCGGGTTCATGGTCGTCATGCAATCCTCCCGGAACCGGCACGTCCCTGTGCCGTGGTGCAGGACGCCTCGAGCGCCTGCGAGTCCGGATGGATCGGCTATTACTTGGCCAGCCAGGCGTTGAACCGGTTGAACAGTTCGTCGCGGTAGTCAGCCCAGAACAGGTCGTCCTTCTTGATCGCCGTCTTGAAGTTCGGACCGTAGGTCGGCATGTGCGGCTTCATCTCGATGCCAGCCTCCGCATGCGTGGAGACCAGTGCCGCCGAGGAGTTCCGCGCAGGACCGTAGGAGATGTACTTGGCCTGGTCGGCAAGGCGCTGCGTATCGGTCGCGAAGCGCAGGTAGTCCTTGACCTTGTCGAGCTTGCCCTTGGGCACGACCCAGCCGTCGAGCTCGAAGACCTGGGCGTCCCAGATGATCTCGAAGGGCTGTTTCTCCATCACCGCCGCGTTGAAGATGCGGCCGTTGTAGGCGGAGGCGAAGGCCACCTCCTTGTCAGCGAGCAACTGCGGCGGCTGAGCGCCCTCTTCCCACCAGATGACCTGGTCCTTGATGGTGTCCATCTTCGCGAAAGCGCGGTCGACGCCCTCGGGAGTCCCCAGGACCTTGTAGACATCGTCGGGCGACACGCCATCGGCAACCAGCGCCATCTCCAGGACGTTGATCGGTTTCTTCTGGAAGGTCCGCTTGCCCGGGAAGTTCTTGAGGTCGAATACGTCGACCATGGTGCTCGGCTGCTTGTCGGCAGGGAACATTTCGGTATTGAAGGCGACGATATTCGAATAGACGATCTGCGAGACGAAGCACTCGCTCAGCGCACCGTCGATGAAGTCCTTGGAGGGCGGCGTGCCGTCCGGAGCCGGGGCAAGGAGTTCGTTGTGATTCAGCGGCTCTGCCAGTCCCTCGTCGCAGGCGAGAATCGCATCCTGCGGGATCATGTCGACCAGGTCCCAGGTCACGTTACCGGCCTGAACCTGCGCGCGCAGGCCCGAAAGCCCATTCTGCGCCTTGTCGACGTTGATGATCTCGTCGCCGGTCTTCTTGGACCAGGGATCGTGGTAGGCCTTCTGCTGGCTGGCACTGTAAGCACCACCCCAGCTGACGATGGTCAGTTTCTCTGCGGCGGCGTGGGTGCTGGCACCCACCAGGCCAACACCGAGTACGGTGGCGGCAAGTGTGGTGGTGGTCAGGGGTAATTTACGCATGGTTTCTCCTCTTGGAATGCCCATCTCCAGGCAAGGTGGTGGTTCGTGTGCCGATGCTCAGCCGTGCCACGGACCGGTGAAAATCGATTCGTTAGGCATCGAGAGCGCGGCAGTCGTCCGCACGCCAACCCACCCGTACCGTTTGTCCCCGCTTCAGGGAATCGTGGTCCTGATTGTTGGGGATCTTGATCACGAAATCGTCGTGCCCGCACAACTCGACCCGGGTACGCAGGTGATCGCCCATGTAGATCACCTCCTGCACCGTCGCCTCGAACAGGTTGGGGTACTCACCCTCTGGAGGGTTGACGATGGCGCGCTCGGGCCGCAAGGAGAGCGTGGTGCGATCGCCCGTGTCTGACACGTTGACCGTCAAGGCCTCGACGATGCCGGCGTCATCATCCAGCTGCACCATGCAGTGTCCGTCCTTCATCTCCTTCACGGTGCCGTTCAAGCGGTTGTTCTCACCGATGAAGTAGGCAACGAATGCGTTGTTGGGTTCTTCGTAGAGCGAATCAGGCGCGGCGCACTGCTGGACCACGCCGTCGTTGAATACCGCGATGCGGTTCGACATGGTCAGCGCTTCGGACTGGTCATGGGTGACGAAGATCATCTCCTCGCGCAGGTTCTTGTCCAGCGCGCCGAGGGGCTCGTCCATCAGCACCAGGTCGGGCTCGAAGACCAGGGCGCGTGCGAGAGCCACGCGCTGCTGCTGCCCACCGGAGAGCTGCGCCGGCCGGCGCGTGCCGAACTCGCCGAGTCGCACCATGTCCAGCGCGCGCTGCACCTTCTCGCTGATGGCGCTGCGGTCGATCTTGCGCACCTCGAGCGGGAAGGCCAGGTTCTCTGCAACCGTCATGTGCGGGAACAGCGTGTAATTCTGGAAGACCATGCCGATGCCGCGCTTGTGCGGCGGCACGTGGGTGATCGGCACGTCGTTAAGCAGGATATCGCCGTGCGTGGGCGTCTCGAATCCGGCCACCATCATCAGGCAGGTGGTCTTTCCAGAGCCGGAAGGCCCGAGGAGCGTGACGAATTCGCCCCGCTTCACCTCGAGGTTGAAGTCCTTTACGACAAGCGTCTCGCCATCGTAGGTCTTCTGGATATTTTTGAAGTCGACGATCGTGTCATTCTGATCGGTCATCGTAGTCCGTTCGCTGGGGGTATTGGGTGCGGAAGCGCGGTCGGAGAATGGGCACAAGGCCGAAAATGCTACGTATGCATATGTAGTTTTTTAATCAAATCAGAATCACCATAAGACCGCCTACTGGATGCGTCAACCCAACTGACACGACACATATCAATTCAAGTGGGGTTTTTTGCCGGGGATTTGGCCCTGTTCGTCGCCTGAGACCAAATGCTGCATAATGCGCCGATGCGTGCACACATGAGGTGCGAGGCAGAAAATCGGATTCATGCAGCAGCAAAATGCATGATTTCTGCCATCTTTTGGATCGCGCTAGAGGCGGCCCATACGACCCGATGTCGAATCTCATGTTGATGCCCTACCCTTCTATTTACAAAGAAGAAAACATCCATTTCCAACAACAAAATCCTGCCGTCACGCGCGCGCTTGTGCGCGGATCTTTGGAGTCAACAGGTAGAGACACATGAACCAACGCACGGCAATACACGATCGGGTACTCAACGCCGCCGACAAGGACGAGCTTGCCGCAGCCTACGCAGAGTGGGCCGAGGGCTATGACCACGACCTGCTAGACGAACTGGGCTACGTGGCACCGATGACCGCCACCAGGCTGCTTACCTCTCAACTCGGAGAGCGCTCGGCGCGGATCCTCGACGCCGGCTGCGGGACCGGAATCGTGGGTGCGCTGCTACACGGCCAGGGCTACACGCAGGTCGACGGCTTCGACTACTCGCACGAGATGCTTGCCAAGGCGAGAGAGAAGGCCGCCTACGCCATGCTGATGCAGGGCGACCTGATGGCCCGGCTCTCGATCGACGATGCGACCTACGACGCGGTCATCAGCGTCGGGACCTTCACCTGTGCGCACGTTGGACCCCAGGCCCTCAACGAGCTCGTGAGGATCACCCGTCCCGGTGGATGCATCTGCTTCACGGTACGCGACCAGGCCTGGGAAGAAGACGATTACCGTGGCGCCATCGAAACCCTCGTCGACTCCGGAGACTGGAAGCGACTGGACGAGGTGGAGGCACCCTACATCGAGAAGGAAGGCTCCGACTGCCGCATCTGCGTCTACCAGGTAGCCCGCTGATCGACATCAGACCTGTCGTTTAACCGCGAGAAGAGCGCCCTTCATGGGTACCGCATGCGCGCTTTCAAGATGCGTTGCATATCGCTGCCGAGTGTCCGAAACTCCTTCGCGGTGAGTCATGCCACGGGATGGCAACACAGATGAGCAGCAACCCCTACGTCCTCGGTCTCGACCGCAATGCGGCAAACCACGTCGCCCTGACCCCGCTCGGCTTCCTCGAGCGCAGCGCGACGATCTTCCCCGAGCGTCTTGCCGTGGTGCATGGCGCGGTGCGCAGGACCTGGGCCGAGACCTATCAAAGATGCCGACGCCTCGCGTCGGCGCTTGCCGCACGCGGCATCGGTCGTGGCGATACGGTCGCAGTCGTCGCGGCCAACACGCCCGAGCACTTCGAGGCCCATTTCGGCGTGCCGATGTGTGGCGCCGTGCTCAATGCCGTCAACATCCGCCTCGACGCCGAGGCGATCGGTTTCATCCTGCAGCATGCCGAGGCCAAGGTGGTGATCTGCGACCGCGAGTTCGCCGAGATCGTCGAGCGCGCCGTCGGCATGCAGCCCAGCCGGCCTCTGGTGATCGACATTGACGACCCTTCGTTCGAGGGCGGCCGGCTGATCGGTGAGATGAGCTACGAGGAGCTGCTCGCCACCGGCGACCCCGGCTACGACTGGCAGCGTCCCGACGACGAATGGGATGCCATCTCCCTGAACTACACCTCGGGCACCACGGGCAATCCGAAAGGCGTGGTCTACCACCACCGCGGCGCCTATCTGAATGCGCTTGGCAACGTGGTCAGCTGGGACATGCGTCGCCACCCGGTCTACCTATGGACGCTGCCGATGTTCCACTGCAACGGCTGGTGCTTCCCGTGGACGCTGGCCGCGACCGCGGGCACGAGCGTCTGCCTGCGCCACGTGCGCGCCGACCACATCTACGATCTGATTCGTGATGAGCAGGTCAGCCACTTCTGCGGCGCTCCGATCGTGCTCAACATGCTCGCCAATGCCCCGGATGAGTTGAAGGCAGGCATCACGCACGAGGTCAACGTCATGACCGCGGCTGCGCCGCCACCGGCCTCGATCCTGGAGAAGATGGACGCCATGGGGTTCCGCGTCACCCACGTCTACGGCCTGACCGAAACCTATGGGCCCGCCGTCACCTGCGAATGGCACGACGAGTGGGACGCCCTCCCGCCCGGCGATCGCGCCGAGGTCAATTCTCGCCAAGGGGTCCGATACCCGGTCCTCGACGGGCTGATGGTCGCCAATCCCGACACCCTGAAGCCGGTGCCAGCCGACGGCGAGACGATTGGTGAGGTGTTCTTCCGCGGCAACATCGTCATGCGTGGCTACCTCAAGAACCCGACCGCCAGCAACGCGGCGTTCACCGGTGGCTGGTTCCACAGCGGTGACCTCGCCGTGCTGCACCCCGACGGTTACCTGCAGATCAAGGATCGCTCGAAGGACATCATCATCTCGGGTGGCGAAAACATCTCCAGCGTCGAGATCGAGGGGGTGCTCTACCGCCACCCGGCGGTGCTCGAGGCGGCGGTGGTCGCCCGCCCCGACGAGAAGTGGGGCGAAACACCGTGCGCATTCGTCACGCTACGCGATGACGCGACCGTCGACGCCGACGAGATCATCGCCTTCTGTCGCGACCACATGGCCCATTTCAAGGCGCCGAAATCCGTGGTGTTCGGCCCCCTGCCGAAGACCTCGACCGGCAAGGTGCAGAAGTTCGTGCTCCGCGAACAGGCCCGCGAACTCTGAAATCACCGACCGTCTGCCATTCAAGAATCGAATCGCGATGACCTCCATCCAGCCAGGCATCCTCCAGCCCGTACCATCCCATGCACGCTATCTCGTCTTCGTCCTCGAAAACGGTAGCGACCCGCGCCCTGCACTCGAACGGCTGCGCGAGAGCGTCGACGGCGACACGGTCGTGGCCGGGCTCGGCCCGGCGCTGCTCGCCGCGCTCGATGCCCGCGTCGATGGATTGCGGCCGTTTCCCGCCCTGACCGGGCCCGGCGTCGAGATCCCTGCAACGCACGGCGCGCTCTGGCTCTGGCTGCGGGGTGACGACCGTGGAGTGCTACTGCACCGTGGCCGGGAACTCGAGCAACTGCTGGCCCCGGCATTCACACTTGATGACGTGGTCGATGCCTTCGTGCATGCGGATTGTCGAGACCTCACCGGCTACGAAGACGGCACCGAGAATCCCGAGGGTGACGCGGCCGTCAGCGCAGCATCGGTCACCGACACCTCGAGTCCGCTGCACGGTTCCAGCTTCGTAGCCGTGCAGCAGTGGCTGCACGACCTCGACGCCTTCGACGCCATGGACCGTGCCACCCAGGATGCGGCCATCGGCCGCCACCGTGACGACAACGAGGAGTTCGACGCACCGCCGTCGGCTCACGTCAAGCGCACCGCACAGGAGAGCTTCGATCCCGAGGCGTTCGTGCTGCGCCGCTCGATGCCGTGGACGGACGGGATCAACTCAGGACTGGTGTTCGTCGCCTTCGGTCATTCGCTCGACGCCTTCGAGGCCCAGCTGAGACGCATGACCGGCCTCGACGACGGCATCACCGACGCCTTGTTCACGTTCACTCGCCCGATTTCCGGTGCCAGCTATTGGTGCCCCACGCTGCGCGACGGCCGACTCGATCTTGATCCAATCGGACTCTGAGCCGGGATCACGATGCAGAACCGGCTGCTCGGCCTGGCGATCCGCTCAACCGCTATCCGAACCCTCCAGCGAGGAGCTTGCACATGGCGCATGTCGATCCCCTTCCACGCGATGCGGTCCCCGAGTTCCGCGAGCGTTTCGAGCACTACGAAGCAACCCGCGGCTTCGTTCCCAACAGCATCCGCACCATGGCGCGCCGTCCGTCGATCGCGCGAGCGTTCATGGATCTCAACCGGGCCGTGCTCTACGAGGGTACCGTGCCCGAGGAGCTGAAGATGCTGATCAGCCTGGTGGCGAGCCAGGCGGCAGGCTGCCGCTACTGCCAGGCCCACATGGCCAACCTCTCGAGCATCTACCGTGCCTCCGATGCGAAGATCGCCGCGGTCTGGGATTTCATGACCAGCCCACTGTTCAGCGATGCCGAGCGGGCGGCCTTGCATCTCGCCTACAAGGCCTCGCTGTTACCGAACGAGGCCGAAGAGACGGATTTCACGGCACTGCGCGACCACTTCGATGACGGACAGATCGTCGAGATCGTTGCCACGGTGGCGCTGTTCGGTTACCTGAACCGCTGGAACGACACCATGGCGACCGAACTCGAGTCACACCCTGCAGACGTGGCGGATCGCGCGCTTCAGGGTGTTGGCTGGGAGGCCGGCAAGCACCGTTGATCGGCGCTGGATCCGGGTCATCCGACCCGTGACCGGCTTAAACATCCGCGCCGGTCAGGATCTCCCGGTTGCACTTCGCGTGCTGCCGGCTCTGACCGGACGGCGCAGCAGGTCGACGCGCATCGGTTGCGCAAAGCGGGCGCCATCCGGGCCGATATGGGTCTCGAATGTCGCACGCACCTGCGCGAGCAGCGCATCGTCGAGCCGGTGCTCGGTGTGCGTCACCTGCAGCATGCGCCGATCGAACTCGGCGAAATCGGCAAACTTCACCGGCGCGCGAAAGAACAGCTCACGCTCAAGTTTCAAGCGCCCGGACTCGACCGTGCGCCTTAGAGCCTCGAACGCCTGCTCACGCACCACGCGCTCGTCATGAAACAGCTTCATGATGTCGTTGTAGGGCCCGGCGTAGACCGGCTCGGAGATCCAGGCCAGACCGCCAGGCCGAAGCACGCGCGCGACCTCGTCGAGTGCGACGTCGAGCAGTTCGCCGGGCACGTGATGCAGCGATTTGAACATCAGCACCACGTCGAAGCTCGAGTCGTCGGCACCGATGCGCTCGGCCCCACCAGCAGCGAAGGTGACCTTCGGTATCGGCTCGGCGAGGAGGTTCTTGGCGTGCTGCTTGGAGTCGACCTCGGTGGCGACGATCTCGGCCACCGGGTAGCGTTCTGCGATCAGTCGCGTCATCGCCGCCGCGCCGCAGCCGAGCTCGATAAGCCGTGCGTTTTCGAGTGGCAGCTCTTCGCCGAGCAGCTCGATCTCCGGCCTTACCGGCGCGTCATCCGGACCCTGCAGCTGCATGGGAGCCTGTGTCGCGCTCACTTCTTCTCCCTTGGCAGACGACCGAGCAGGTAGAACTCGTCGTTGGCGCGCATCCCGGTCACCGCAGCGAGGCGGTTGGACATGCCAAAAAAGGCGGTGATCGCGCCGATGTCCCAGATCTCGTCATCGTTGAAGCCGAACTCGCGCAGGGCCTCGATATCGTCCTGTTCGACACTCGCCGGGTCGACCGCGACCTGCACCGCGAAATCGAGCAGGACCCGCTCACGTTCGCTCAGTTCGGCAGTGCGGTAATTGGTCGCAAGCTGATCGGCGAGCTTCGGGCGCTTGGAGTAGATACGCACCAGCGCACCGTGCGCGATGACGCAGTACTCGCAATCATTCGCGGCACTGGTCGCGACGACGATCATCTCGCGCTCGGCCTTGCTCAGGCCGCCCTCCTTCTCCATCAGCGCGTCGTGATACGCGAAGAAGGCACGAAACTCGTCGGGTCGTGCGGCGAGCACCGCGAAAACGTTGGGGATGAAGCCGGCCTTCGCCTGGACCGCTTCGATACGTTCGCGCACGTCGTCGGGCAGGCTCGCCAAGCCGGGAACCGGGAAGTGGCTCGGGATACTGTCGTTCATGGTCTCTCCTTGGTTGGTCGCACATTCAGCCGCGACCAGGGGTGGTCAGTCGGTAGATCGTTTCGTGCATGCGGGTCACGCCCTTGTCGCGGAAGCGCGGCGCATCGGCGAGGATATCGTGGCGCCCCAGAAGAAACACCTGCCAGTCGGCAAACAGCCCCTCGACCTCAGACTGGTGTACCGCGAACGGCGGGCCATCCATCTCCTGCTGTGGGTACTCGACGGTGACCAGCAGTGATGGCAGGCCGGCCGGCAGCAACCCGCGCAGGTGAGCCGCATAGCGCACCCGCATCGAGGGTGGCAAGGCAATCAGCGAAGCACGATCGTAGATCGCCGAGATCGGGCCGAGGTCGTTCCCGGCAAGCGCGAAGAAATCACCGCACAGCAGGCGGCAGTTGCCCGCCTGCCAAATCTCGAAGGCACCCGACTGCCTGACCTCCGGTTCAAGCCCCTCTTCGGCGAAGAACGCCTCGACGGCCAGGCGGCTGAGCTCGACTCCGGTCACCGGGTGCCCTGCATCACGCAACCAGCGCATGTCCCGGCTCTTGCCACACAGCGGGACGAACACCGGGGCGTTCGAAGGCACGTCGAGACGGCTCCAGTGCTCGCGCAGGTAGGGATTGATCGACTCCTGATGGAAGCCGATCTCGTTCTTGCGCCAACGTCGATGCCAGAAGTCGTGTTCCATGAAGGATCCGTGGGTGGTGGCATACCGCAGAGAACGCATCTTAACGAGCCATGCACGACGGCAACAATCGACCGGTCGGGATAACTGCATCGAGCGACTTGTCTGGCCGGGGGCAACGGCTAAGATCGGGATAGCGAGTCATCTCGGAGTGCAGCCATGGAACTGTTCAGGGCACCCACCGAACTGCGCATCTTCTTTGCCGTATCCGGGCTGATCCTTTGGCTCGGCCTATGGCACACCGGCTTCGGTGCGGCAAGCTGGATCCTCTACGTGCCGGCCCTATTCTTCCCGTTCGCCGCACTCAGCGGCATCTGCCCGGGCCTGGGGCTCGCACGGCTCCTCACCATCCGCCTGAGAGGTGCCGATCGGGATGACATCGCTGCACACTGAAGGCGTCCAGATTTCACGCGCGGGAAGCAGCGGGCGGCATCCGGGTTCCGCGCTGGGCCCGCTGCTGGCGCTGGGGCTAGGTCTGCTGCTCATAGGCTGCGCCGGGGAACCGGTGCGCACGGAGGCTCACGCCCAAGAGTCCTTCCCCGGGGATGGCCCGCCGGTCACCTCGAGCAGCTTCTCGCCACGGGAGGTGACGGCATTCGATGACGGACGACACCTCTACCTCGGCTACAGCCTCGACGGCATCCGCGCCACCTTGGTTGGCGAACTCGACCTTCCCGGCGCCGCCAACGCACCGGATCGCACGGTCATAGGGCGGCTCGAGCCGCTGCAGGTGGAGCGCTGGAATGCCGCGGTGCGCACGGCAAACCCGCTCGAGGTGCTCGACAGGAACCGCTGGAGCAGCCTCCTGGCGCACACCATGGCCTCGCTGCTGCCTGCCGGTCACGACCAGGGGGTGGTCGTGGACGTGTTGCTGGTCGAGGAACTGTTCACCTATCGCGATGCGAACGACCAGGTACAGAGCGTTCCCATGGCCATGAAACCGAGGGACGTCGGTGTCGCGGCGAGCTACACCTTCGGCGAACTGCTGATGCGCGCCGGCGACCACCTCGAGATGCTCGGTTGGGGAACCCGGGGTGGCAGGCTTCTGTTCGTGACCGGCGACCTCTCGTCGTTTGGCTACCCGTTCGTACTGGTCGACACGGCCGATGGCACCTTCCGCTTCCTTCACGATGCCAGCCTGGTCACGCACGCCGCCGGCACGCCACAGGTCGTCACGCTGGCCAGAACGCTCGGGCACACCGTCACCAGCCATCTCCAGGCACCCATCGACAGCCCGGTCTCGTCGCTGGCCCGCCTTTTCACGCTGCTGGTCCAGAGCGCACCCGACCTGGTCAAACCGACGACGCTCGCCCTGCTCGGCAGCGGGGACCCGCCCCAGCCAGACGGCGGTCCCGGGATGGATCTGGAGAGCTGGGAGGCCGAGCTCGACGAACTGGTCGGAGCGACGCAGACCCGGGGCCGGCTCACCTACCTGGTCGACGGTGAAGCATTCTTCCCGCGCCTGTTCGAGATGCTGAATCAGGCCGAACGGCAGGTCGACCTGCGCCTCTACATCTTCGACAACGACGACTACGCGCTGCGGGTCGCCGACCTGCTGAAGTCGCGTTCACGCGAAATAGAGATTCGTGTGCTGATCGACGGCCTCGGGACCATCGCCGGGGCCAATGCCACGTCGCCCTCGGTGCCCCCATCACACGCCGCGCCATGGTCAGTGGTCAACTACCTCCGGGACGATTCCCGGGTCGACGTTCGCGTGTTGCGCAACGCATGGCTGATGGGAGATCACAGCAAGTCGATCGTCGTCGACGGCCGTACCGCATTCATCGGCGGCATGAACATCGGTCGCGAATACCGATATGACTGGCATGACCTCATGATCGAGGTCGAGGGCCCGGTGGTCGGCCTCATCGAGGAGGATTTCGAGAAGTCATGGCGCGGCGAGGGGCTGCTGGGTGACCTGCAACGCCTGATCTACCCCGGACGCGATGCCCTGCCAGAGGCCGCTCCGGACCACTACCCGGTGCGCGTGCTCTTCACCCGCCCCGGCGACCCGCAGATCCTGCGCGCCCAGGTCGCGGCGATGCGCTCTGCACGCAAACGCATCTACATCCAGAACGCCTACCTGACCAGCGACACCGTGGTCTACGAATTGGTCAAGGCGCGTCGGCGCGGCGTCGACGTCCGCGTGATCGTGCCCGCCGCAAGCGACAGCGGCCTGATCAGCCGCAGCAACGTAGTCGCCGCCAACGCACTGCTGCGCCACGGCATACGCGTCTACGTCTACCCGGGCATGTCGCACGTCAAAGCGGCGGTCTACGATGGCTGGGCCTGCTTCGGGTCGGCGAATTTCGACTACCTGAGCCTGAGGGTGAACAAGGAGCTGAACCTCGCAACCTCCCACCCACCGGCCGTCGACGCACTGGTCGAGCAGCTGTTCGAGGTCGACTTCGCACGTGCGCTCGAGCTGACCGAGCCGCTGCCTGGCAACTGGGGCGATTACCTCGCCGAGATGCTGGCCGATTTCCTCTGAAGCACCCGAAAAGAGACGGGGGTGGAACCTCTCGGCTCCACCCCCGTCTTGATCAACCGCCCCGGGAAGGGCGAGTCGTACGCTGGCTTCAGGCGCGCTCGAAGACCGCGGCGATGCCCTGGCCACCACCGATGCACATCGTGACCAGGCCGTACTTGCCACCGATGCGCTTGAGCTCGTAGAGGCACTTCACGGTCAGGATCGCGCCGGTGGCGCCTATCGGGTGACCGAGCGCGACCGCGCCGCCATTCGGGTTGGTCTTGGCCGGATCGAAGTCGAGCCCCTTGCAGACCGCAAGCGCCTGCGCGGCGAACGCCTCGTTCGACTCGATGACGTCGAGATCGCCGACGCTCAGACCGGCACGATCCAGGGCGATCTTGACCGCCGGGATCGGGCCCTCGCCCATGATCATCGGATCGACGCCGGCGAAGCCGTAGGAGACCAGGCGGCCCATCGGCTCGACCCCGGCGGCCGCGGCGGCACCCGCCTCGGCCAGCACCACCGCGGCGGCGCCGTCGTTGATACCCGAAGCGTTGCCGGCGGTAACGCTGCCGTCCTTCTTGAAGACCGCGCGCAGCTTGCCGAGGCCCTCGGTGGTCACGTCCCCACGCACGTGCTCGTCGGTGTCGAAGACCGTCTCGCCCTTGCGTGATTTCATCACCACCGGGAGGATCTGCTCCTTGAAGCGACCCTCTTCGATCGCCTTGGCGGCACGCTGGTGACTCTCGACCGAGAAGCCGTCCTGGTCATCACGCGTCAGGCCCCACTTCTCGGCGACGTTCTCGGCAGTGATACCCATGTGCACGGTATCGAACGGGTCGGTCAGCGCGCCGACCATCATGTCGGACATGCCGGTGTCGCCCATGCGCGCACCCCAGCGAGCCGAGGTCGAGGCGTAGGCGGCGCGGCTCATCGACTCGGCGCCACCACCGATCGCGAAGTCGGCATCGCCGAGCATGACCAGCTGGGCCGCCGAGACGATCGCCTGCAGGCCGGAGCCGCAGAGGCGGTTCACGGTCAGCGCCTGGGAGTCGTGCGACATGCCACCCTTCACGCAGGCAACGCGCGACACGTACATGTCCTTGGCCTCACCGTGAATGACGTTGCCGATGACGCCGTGGCCGATCTTCCCGGCCTCGACACCGGAGCGCTTGATCGCCTCCTCGATGACCATGGCGCCGAGATCGGTCGCTCCCAAGCCCTTCAGCGAACCGCCGTAATCACCGATCGCGGTACGGACGCCACTGAGTACGACAACTTCACGGTCTGCCATGGTGCTTCCCCTTAAATTCTGTTCAGCCAAAGCGGTCACGGATGCGGCTGGATGCCGTCCGGAGGGCCGGTATTATGCCGCAGCGCAGCACCGGCCGCCAGCGACAGGGCGGCCCGTGGAATGATCTGGGTCAGTCGTCCCCGGAGCGCGGTGAGAGATCCAGCGCCGCCGAGTTGATGCAGTGGCGCTGACCGGTCGGTTCCGGGCCGTCGTCGAAGACGTGACCGAGGTGGGCGTTGCATCGGCTGCAGAGCACCTCGGTGCGCCGCATGAACAGGCTGTGATCGGACTCGTAGCTGACATTCTGCTCCGCCACGGGGGCCCAGAAGCTCGGCCAGCCGGTCCCGGAATCGAACTTGCTCTGCGCGTCGTAGAGCGCCTGCCCACAGCAGGCGCAACGGTAGACCCCATCCTCGTGGCAGTCGTGGTACTTGCCGGTGAAGGCCCTCTCGGTGCCCTTCTGGCGGCAGACGCGGTACTGCTCCGGGGTGAGCTCTGCTCGCCACTCGGCGTCGGACTTGGTCACCTTGTCGCTCATCTCGTCCCCTCCTGATCGGCTGCCCTGCGGCCATAACGCGACCGCCCGCAGCCTTTCGACTGCGGGCGGTGCGTAGAGTGCCGTGGCTGACGCGTCAGGCGCCGATGTTCTGCCAAACGGCGTCCCAGAAGTCCTGACGCTGCCGGTGCTGGACCTTCGGATTGAAGGTGGCCAGCGTGATGCAGCAGGTGCGGCAGAGCTGGTAGTCGAGCTCGCCACCGTCCGGCAGCAGCTTCGTGCCCTTGATGTTGAACTCTTTGGTCGGTTCCTGGCACGAACTGCAAATCTTGGCCTTGCTCATCAAACTCCCTCGTCGGTGATAATAAATCGAGGCATGCCCACCGATTTGGTAGGTCGATTGCCTGAATGTCGGTACACGGTCGCGGCGTCAGCCGCGGCGGGATGCAACCAGACGGTGCTCCCCGAGACGCCACATGCGCGGCAGCCTGGGAAACACGGGTGGGGTGGAGCCCCGGCGGGTCCATCTCATCGCAACCCATCCCTGGCCCACGAGGCGATAAAGTCTCGCGGAAATCACATGTTAGCAAATTCCGGGCCTATGGGCCACCTGCCATGACTGGTCTAGGCTCTGAAGGTAACAGGAGGGTTGGTCAATGCTCGGGCTCTATCATGGCGAGGCGCTGGCCCGCTACGGTTTCGGCGAGGGTCACCCGTTCGGACCCGACCGGCTCGACGCCTTCTGGCGAGAGACGGTCCGCGAGGGCCTCGACCGCCGGGTCACGCTGCTCGACCCGCGCGAATGCGACCAGGTGGCTCTGCAGCGTTTCCATACGCCAGAATACCTGGCACGGGTCCACGAGCAGTCGACCGACGGCGTCGGCTACCTCGACTGCGGCGACACGCCCGCCTTCCAGGGCGTCTGGGAGGCGGCCTCGACCGTGGTCGGCAGTGGCCTGGACGCCCTCGCGCGGATTATGCGCGGCGAGCTGGCCAAGGTCTTCGTACCGATCGCCGGGTTGCATCACGCGCGACGCGACAGCGCCGCCGGCTTCTGCGTGTTCAACGACCCGGGCGTGCTGATCGAGACCCTGCGCAGCGAGTACGGCATCCGGCGGATCGCCTACGTCGACATCGACGCCCACCACGGCGACGGCGTCTTCTACGCCTACGAGGCCGATCCGGAGGTGTGCATCGCCGACATCCACGAGGACGGCCACTACCTCTACCCTGGGACCGGTTTCGCCCACGAGACCGGCAAGGGCGAGGCCGGTGGCACCAAGCTCAACCTCCCCGCCCCACCCGGTGCCGACGACCGTTTCTTCGAGCATGCCTGGCCGCAGGCCATCGAATTCGTGCGTGCAGCACGGCCGGAGTTCATCATCCTCCAGGCCGGCGCCGACAGCATCGCCGGCGATCCGATCACCCACATGCGCTTCACCCCCGCCGCCCATGCGCGTGCTGCGCGCGACCTCGCAGCGGTGGCTGACGAACACGCCGACGGACGACTGATCGCGACCGGCGGTGGAGGCTACAACCGCAACAACCTGGCGCTCGCCTGGAACGCCGTCGTTTCCGCGCTGCTGAAATAGACCCTCGCTATTGGAGGTTTGGAGAATCTCGGATAGTATGCTTTGTTGCCAACCTCATCACAGAAAAACAATCAAGGTTGGCGCAACATAAAGATAAAAGTACGGGGTATTTCGAGGAGGAGTCCATGATCATCAAGGCGACATCGCCTCTGTTCGGAGGCTGGCAGGGCCCGGCCGAGGTCACCATCCAGCCGCCGGTAAGCCGCTATCGCGAACCCGTGCTGGTCGTCGACGGCCACCCGGTCGACCGCGTGGCTGCCCACCTGGCAGGTTACCGTCTCATCGAGGCAAACGAGGCCGAGCGCGGCCACCTGGCACGCGGCGGTTATCCTCTCTGATTTCCGGTGCGCGCGACGCGCGCAGCTGGGCGCTTCAGGCGACCTGGGCCGAGGCCGGGTAGAAGTGCCTGTCGAGCGGACGCACCCAGCCGAACGGATCCTCCTGGCGCCCCTCCTGGATACCCAGCAGCGCATCCTTGAGGCTCATGGCCACGGGACCGGGATCCTCCGGTAGCGCGTACTCGGTGCCGTCGCCATCGCCGACCGCGCTGATGGGGCTGACCACGGCGGCCGTCCCCGAGGCAAACGCCTCGCTGCAGCGTCCGTTGCCGATGTCGGCCAGCAGCTCATCGATCGACATGGTCTCCTCGGACACCTCGTGGCCGAGCGAACGGGCCAGCTCGATCAGGGAGTCGCGGGTGATGCCGGGTAGGATCGAGCCGCTCAGCTTGGGGGTGCAAAGGCGGCCCTCGATCATCGCGAAGAAATTCATCCCCGACAGTTCCTCGATGTTGGTGCGCGTCATCGGGTCGAGCCACAACGACTGGTCGTAGCCCTTGGTCTTGGCGTTGGCCGCCGACAGCAGGCTTGCCGCGTAGTTGCCGCCGGTCTTGACCGCACCGGTGCCGCCGACCGCCGCACGGGTGTCGTTGCGCTCGACCAGCACGCGCATGCTGCCGGCGTGGTACGCCTCGGACGGGCTGGCGACGACGAGAAAGGTGTTGGTGCTGGACACGCCCAGACCGAGGTTGGGCTGGGTGCCGATCACGAACGGCCGCAGGTAGAGCGACTGGCAGGTGTTGCCCGGGATATACGGCTCGGCCCACGCGGTCAGCGTGCCGACGCCTTCCATGAAGACCTCCTCGGGCACCTCTGGCATGCAGAGCCGCCGTGCCGAGGTGGCGAAACGGGCCGCATGACGTTCGGGACGGAACAGCGTCGCATGAGGGCTCTCGACCTTGTAGGCCTTCATGCCCTCGAAGTACTCCTGGGCGTAGTGCAGCACCTTGGCGCTCGGATCGAGTTCGATCGGCCCGTACGGCATGAGCCGGCCCTGCCCCCAGACGCCATCGGTCGCTTCGACGCAGTACATCATGGGGATCATGGTCACACCGAACCCGAGCTGCTCGGGCAGCTGGAAGCCCGCGAGCGCCTGCTCCACACCAGCCTCTATGGCAACTTGCCGTGACCCACTCATCCCCTGCTCTCCCGTTCTCTTGTCATGTCCAGCGCGCGTCGCGCTGGTCGGGAAAGGGTACCCGAGGCGCCGCCCGTCGTCACCCTGCCGTCAGCGTGGCGGCATGCGTATCGCCGCGTCGAGGCGGATGGTCTCGCCGTTCAGGTAGCCGTTGGTGAGGATGTGCTCGACCAGCCGGCCGTACTCGTCAGGATCACCGAGCCGTTTCGGGAACTGCACCATGGCGATCAATGGATCGCGAACCTCGTCGGTCATGCCGGCCATCATCGGCGTCTCGAACACGCCCGGCGCGATGGTATTGACGCGGATGCCGAGCGACGCCATCTCGCGCGCCAGCGGCAGCGTCATGCCGGCCACGCCCGCCTTGCTGGCACTGTAGGCGGCCTGGCCGATCTGGCCATCGAACGCCGCGACCGAGGCGGTGTTGACGATCACGCCGCGCGCGCCGTCGGCGTCGGGCTCGTTGCGGGCCATCTCGGCGGCGGCCAGGCGCAGCACGTTGAAGGTGCCGATCAGGTTGATCTCGACGGTCCGCGTGAACTTCTCAAGTGGCAGCGGACCGTCGCGACCCACCGCGCGGCCGCCAGTTGCGATACCGGCACAGTTGACGCAGAACTGCACGCCGCCGAACGCCTTGAGCGTCGCCGCGAGCGCGGCCTCGGCCGACGCTGCATCGCTGACGTCGACAGCCACGCCCAGCGCGCCGTCGCCGAGGGCATGCGCCTGCTGGGCAGCCTCGTCGCCGTTGAGATCCCACAGCGCCACCCGGGCCCCGGCCGCGGCAAGCCGCTTGCCGGTGGCGAGCCCAAGGCCCGAAGCCCCGCCGGTGACGATCGCCACGTTGCCTTCGATCTGCATCTCGATCCTCCTGCAATTCCTGAATGGAGGCCGGGCTTCGGCCCGACATACGTTTGGCCCGAGCCGGACCGGAGTCCGGCCTGGGTGAATTCCGGGTTCTCAGCCGGTGGTCAGCGAACGGCTGATCACCAGCCGCTGCACCTCGGAGGTGCCCTCATAGATCTGGCAGACGCGCACGTCGCGGTAGATGCGCTCCACCGGGAAGTCGGATAGCACACCGTAGCCACCGTGCACCTGGATCGCCGACGAGCAGACCTCCTCGGCCATCTCGGAGGCGAACAGCTTGGCCATCGAGGCCTCCTTGAGGCACGGCTCGCCGGCATCGCGCAGGGCGGCCGCGCGCAGCACCAGACCACGGGCCGCGTCGATCCTGGTCGCCATGTCGGCGAGGCGGAACGCCACCGCCTGGTGGGCGATGATCGGCTTGCCGAACGCCTCGCGCTCCTGTGCGTACCGCAGTGCCGCCTCGAATGCGGCGCGTGCCATGCCGACACTCTGCGCAGCGATGCCGATGCGTCCGCCCTCGAGGTTGCTCAGCGCGATGCGGTAGCCCTGCCCTTCGGCACCGAGACGGTTGGCGACCGGCACGCGGCAGCCGTCGAAGACGATCTGCGCGGTGTCCGAAGCCTTCTGGCCGAGCTTCTTCTCGATGCCGGCGACCACGTAGCCGGGCGTATCGGTGGGGACGACGAAGCCGGTAATGCCGCGTTTTCCCGCGTCCGGGTCGGTGACCGCGAAGACGATCGCGAGTTGGGCGTTGGCGCCCGAGGTGATGAACTGCTTGGTGCCCTCGAGCACGTAGTCATCGCCGTCACGCACCGCCCTGCAGCGCAGGGCCGCGGCGTCGGAGCCGGCCTGCGGCTCGGTCAGGCAGAAGCAGCCGAGCTGCTCGCCACGCGCCAGCGGCTTGAGGAACGTTTCCTTCTGCACCTCGTCGCCGAACTTGTAGACCGGCATGCAGGCGACCGAGTTGTGCACGCTCATGATGGTCGAGGTGGAACCGTCACCGGCGGCGATCTCCTCGAGTGCCAGCGCGTAGGCGACGTGGTCGACGCCGGCCCCGTCGTAGCCCTCCGGAACGAGCATGCCGAGCAGGCCGAGTTCGCCCATCTGCACCAGCGCGTCGCGTGGGAACGTGCTGTCTCGATCCCAGTCGGCGGCGTGCGGCGCGAGCTGCTCCTGGGCGAACGCGCGCGCCATGTCGCGGATCATTTCCTGTTCTTCGCTTAGCAGCATCGGCAACCTGCCTTCTAATGTAAGTCGGACTTCGGTCCGACATTCTGTTTGCTTTCAGGAAAACTGTCGGGCTGAAGCCCGACCCACGATGATTCTCGATCGCTAGAGACGCTCGATCGCCACCGCCGTTGCCTCGCCGCCGCCGATGCAGAGCGCCGCCACCCCGGTCCTGAGATCGTACTTCTGCAACGCATGCAGCAGCGTGACCATGATGCGCGCGCCGGAGCAACCGATCGGGTGGCCGAGCGCGCAGGCGCCGCCATGCACGTTGACCTTGTCGTGCGGCAGGTCGAGCTCCCTCATCGCGGCCATGGTCACCACCGCGAACGCCTCGTTGATCTCGTAGAGGTCGACATCACCAGCCGCCCAGCCGGTCTTCGCCAGCACCTTGTTGATCGCGCCGACCGGCGCGGTGGTGAACAGCGCCGGCTCCTGGGCATGGGTGCTGTGCGCATGGATTCTCGCCAGCGGCGTCACGCCGCGCTTCTCGGCCTCACTCTGGCGCATCAGCACCAGCGCGGCCCCACCGTCGGAGATCGAGCTCGAGTTGGCCGGCGTCACGGTGCCCTCCTTGCGGAAGGCGGGTTTGAGCTGCGGGATCTTGTCGAGGTTGGCCTTGTGCGGCTGCTCGTCCTTTTCGACGAGCGTCTCACCACGACGCGTCCTGACCGTGACCGGCGCCACCTCGGTGGCGAAGCTGCCGTCGTCGATCGCCTTCATCGCCCGGGTCAGCGAGGTGATCGCGAATTCGTCCTGGGCCTCGCGGGTGAAGCTGTACTGCCCGGCACAGTCCTCGGCGAAGGTGCCCATCAGGCGCCCCTTGTCGTAGGCGTCCTCGAGGCC
>JAACFL010000185.1 GCA_009937385.1 Gammaproteobacteria bacterium
TTGATCCAGGACGTAACTCGGGCTGCAAGGCGGTCGTTCAGGATCCCAAGGCCGCCTCTTCTTATATTGACGTTTACGTCAACGTAAATATAATGACCTGCATCAAGGGACGCGCCCTCGCGGGGCGCCCCGGCACGGCGCCCAGCAGAGACGCCGGCCCGACGAGACGAGGAGGAACCACAAGGGCGACCCGCCGGATCCACGGCCTGTCCGTGCCGTCCGGCGACCCGCCCGCCCGACAGCCCACGACCACGACAATCCGCCGTGCCCTGCGCGTGGTGCTGTCGTGGTCGCCGGGGCCCGCCGTTGCAGAGGAGAACAGCCGATGCTGGAGATCGTCGTCCAAGGGCGCGGTGGGCAGGGCGCCCAGACCGCCGGCAACCTGCTTGCCCACGCCTTCTTCGCCGAGGGACGCCACGTGCAGACCTTCGCCACATATGGCGGTGCACGCCGCGGCACGCCGGTGTTCTCGTTCCTGCGCGTCGACGACGCCCCGATCCGGCTGCGCTGCAATATCGAGCGACCGCAGGCGATCCTCTGCTTCGACGACAGCCTGCTCGACGCCCGGCTGCTCGCCTTCGCCACCCCGGCGACCGCGCTGGTGGTCAACTCGGCGCAGCCGACCGAGGCCTTCGCCGACCTCGGCGACTACCGCGTGCTGCCGGTCGATGGCATCGACATCGCACGGCGCAACGGCATGGGACGCATCGTCAATTCGGCGCTGCTCGGCGCCATCGCCGCGGTGCTGGACACCCCGGCGCCCGACACCCTCGACGCGGTGCTGCGTGCGCAGGCCCCGGTGAAGAAGGAGGAGAACGTGCGCTCCTGCCACGAGGGTCGCACAGCCATGCGTGCGCTGTTGAACGCCAAGGAGAACGCCGCATGACCGCCGCCACCTCGCCACTCTGGTCGAACGGGTCGACCGCTGTCATTCACACCGGCACCTGGCGCAGCGCCACGCCGACCCACAACGACCTGCCCTCGCCCTGCCACCAGGCTTGCCCTGTCGGCGGCCAGATCGCCCGCTGGATCGGCCAGCTGCGCGATGGCGACGTTCTTGGGGCTTGGCTGACGCTGGTCGAACACAACCCATTCCCATCCGTCGCCGGGCGCATCTGTCACCACCCCTGCGAAACGGCATGCAACCGGGAGGCCCTCGACGAGGCGATCTCGATCTGCCGCCTCGAGCGCGCCATCGGTGACCGCGCCATCGCCGAGGGGTGGCGCTACCCCGAGCCCACGATCAACCGCTCGCAGCGCATCGCCGTCATCGGGGGCGGTCCGGCCGGGCTGTCGGTCGCCTACCAGCTGCGCCGACGCGGTTACGGCGTGACGATATTCGAATCGCAACCCGCGCTCGGTGGACTGCTGCGCTACGGCATCCCGCCCTACCGCCTGGCCGACGACGTGCTCGACGGCGAGATCGCGCGCCTGCTCGACCTCGGGATCGAAGCGCGTACCGGCGAGACCATCGACGCCGACGCCTTCGCCCGGCTGCGCGCCGGGTACGACGCAGTCTACGTCGCCACCGGCGCGGCGAAGTCGAAACGGCTGCCGTCGATCGACCCCGCCCGGCCGTGGGTGATCGACAGCGCCGCCTACCTCGCCGAGACCAACGCCGGCGGCCAGCCGCGGACCGGCCACCGGGTCATCGTCATCGGCGGCGGCAGCGCGGCGATGGACGTCGCCCGCACCGCGCGGCGTCACGGCCGCGACGTGACCGTACTCGCCCTCGAGAAGGAGACGCAGATGCCGGCCCAGCGCGAGGAGGTGGTCGAGGCTCTCGAGGAAGGCGTCCAGCTTGTCGATGGCGCCATGCTGCAGTCGGTGACCGAGCACGACAATGGCAGCCTGACGCTGCATTGCATCCGGGTCGACTTCGTCCCAGGGTCCATGCGCGGCGAGTTCACCATCGAGCCGGTCGCAGGCAGTGAGTTCGAGCTCAGCGGCGATGCCGTCGTGCCGTCGATCGGCCAGCAGGCCGACCCGGCACCGTTCGGCGGCGGCGACGGCCCACTGCTCGGGGTCGACGACGCCTTCCGCACCGGGCTCGACAACGTCTGGGCCGGCGGCGACGTCGCCAGCATGGAGCGCTTCGTCACCGCGGCCATCGGTATGGGCAAGGACGCGGCCGAGGCCATCGACCGGGCCATGAACCCAGGAACGGCCGCGATCGTCGACGCGGGTGACGCGGTGCCCTACGCCGCCATCAATACCTACTACCACCCACCTTTAGCACGCACCGAGGCCGCGGTACGGCCGGTGGCCGAACGGGTCATGGGATTCGACGAGGTGCAGCTGGCTCTCGACGCCGAGGCAGCATTGGCCGAGGCCGGACGCTGCTTCAGCTGCGGCACCTGCATCTACTGCGACAACTGCTACCTCTTCTGCCCGGACATGGCGGTCTCCAGGTTGCCGGACGGTTACGCGATCCGCACCGAGTACTGCAAGGGATGCGGACTCTGCGTCAGAGAGTGCCCGACCGGGGCGATCCAGATGAGGGCGGGGAAATGAGCAGCATCACGAACCTGGCCGATCATCAGCTGCTGAGCGGCAACCACGCCGTCGCCTGGGGTGCACGCCTGGCGCGACCGCAGGTGATCCCGGTCTACCCGATCACGCCGCAGAGCCCGATCATGGAAAAGCTGGGCGACTTCCACGCCGCCGGGGAGATCGACGCCGAGGTGCTGACCCCGGAATCGGAGCACTCGGCCATGGCCGCTGCCATTGCCGCCTCGCTCGCTGGAGCGCGGGTGTTCACCGCCACCGCGTCGCAGGGCATCCTGCTGATGCACGAGCTGCTGCACTACGCCGCCGGGGGCCGCGCACCGATCGTCATGTGCAACGTCAATCGCACGGTCGCCTCGCCGTGGGCCTTCTGGCCCGACGCCACCGACAGCCTGTCGCAGCGTGATACCGGCTGGATCCAGCTCTACTCGGAAACGCCGCAGGAATCGCTGGACAGCACCATCCAAGCGTTCCGTGTCGCCGAGACGGTGTCGCTACCGACCATGGTCTGCCACGACGCCTTCTACGTCTCCCACGCCATGGAGCCGGTGGCGCTGCCCGACCAGGCACTGGTCGACGGCTACCTGCCTGCGTACGATCCCGAACACTTCGTCGAACCGGGGCGTGGCGAGTCGTTCGGCTACGTCATCGACCAGGCGACTTTCAACCGGACCCGTCGCGACCTCGACGAGGCCATGGCGCGCGTCCCCGAAACCCTCGAGGAGGCCGACACCGCCTGGCGCGAACTCACCGGACGCAGCTATGGCGTGATCGAGCGCTACCGCCTCGACGATGCCGACACGGCCATCGTCACCATGGGCAGCATGGCCGGGACGGCACGGGTCGCCGTCGACGAGATGCGCGCGGCAGGAGAACGCGTCGGCCTGCTCAAGGTGCGGCTGTTCCGCCCCTTCCCGGTCGCTCACGTGCGCACCGCGCTGGCCGGTATCGGCCGCGCGGTGGTGCTCGACCGCAACTACTCACCGGGGCTCGGCGGCATGCTCCACCAGGAGCTGAAGGCGGCACTGTTCGGCCTCAACGGCAGCACGCCGGCAGTGCATGGCCTGCTCGCCGGTGTTGGCGGGGTCAACGTGACCCCGGAAAAGATCCGCCAGTTCGTCGGCGACACCACCGACCGCGAACCGCAACCCCAGTCTCTCTGGGTGGAGTAACACCATGCAGAAGATCGACCTGGTCGACCGCGACCTGTTCAACCCCGGCCACGCCGCCTGCCCCGGATGCCAGGAGTCCCTGGCGCTGCGTGCCATCCTCAACACCATCGGTCCCGATGCCGCCGCGGTCTTCCCACCGTCGTGCGGCGCGGTGATCTGCGGCCCCCACCCCTACAGTTCACTCCAGATCCCGGTGTTCCAAACCTCGCTGGAGTCGGCCGCGGCGGCCGCCAGCGGCCTGCGAAGGGCGCTGAACCAGCGCGGCAAGCACGACACCACGGTGGTCTGCTTCGCCGGCGACGGCGGCACCTACGATATCGGTTTCCAGGCGCTCTCCTCGGCGGTGGAACGCAACGAGAACATCCTCTACGTCTGTTTCGACAACGAGGGCTACATGAACACCGGGGCGCAGAAGAGCTCATCGACGCCGCTGCACGCCAGCACCGCATCGACGCCTGGCGGCAAGCCGTCGAAGAAGAAGGACATCATCGGCATCCTCGCCGCGCACGGCATCCCCTACGTCGCCACCGCCGCGACCGGGCACATGAACGACCTGATCGCCAAGGTGGAAAAGTCGCTGACCATCGAGGGCACCCGCTTCCTGGCGGTACTGGTGCCGTGCCTGGACGGCTGGGGCCTGCCCGACGACTCCGGCGTCAGCGTCTCCCGGCTTGCCGTCGACAGTGGGATGTGGCCCCTTTACGAGGTCGAGCAGGGCCACCGCTACACCCTCAACCACGACAACAAAACCCGCCCGGTGGCCGACTACCTGTCGCTGCAGAAACGCTATCGTCATCTCGATGAAACGCAGCTGGCCGAGGTGCAGGCCGCGGTCGACCAGGATTGGGCCCAGCTCAGACGGCGGGCGGCGGAGAGCACCGAGGCCAGGGCTTCGGGGTAAACTGCGCCTCCCCCGCCCGGGATCTACCGAGGCCGAACAACGAGGTGGATGTGAGCAACCTGGTCAACGCCCAGCCCGGCGAACGCCTGCTGATGACCGGCAACGAGGCGGTCGCCCGCGGCGTCTGGGAGGCCGGTGTCGCCGTCGCCACCGCCTACCCCGGCACGCCCTGCACGCCGAGTGGTCGGTCAACGAGAAGGTGGCGCTGGAGGTCGCGATCGGCGCCAGCATGACCGGCGCGCGCGGCTTCGCGGCCATGAAGCAGGTCGGGCTCAACGTCGCCTCCGACCCGCTGATGAGCCAGACGCTGGCCGGCGTGGTCGGCGGCCTGGTGATCGCGGTCGCCGACGACATCGGCATCTCGTCGTCGCAGAACGAACAGGACTCGCGCTACTGGGGCCGCTTCGGCCACATGCCGGTGCTCGAGCCGGCCGACGCCCAGGAGGCGCTGGCGATGGTCAAGGCGGCGTTCGAGATCTCGGAGAAATACGAGACGCCGGTGATCCTGCGCCTGACCACGCGCATCTGCCACGTCAAGAACCCGGTGACGGTCGGCGCACGCGAGGCGCATCCGGCGAGCGGCTTCCATTTCGATCCCAACCGCTGGGTGATGACCCCGGCGACGGCGAAACGCCGCCTGCCCGGCTACCACGCCCGCGACCGCGCGCTGCGCGAGGCGAGCGAGGCGTCGCCGCTCAACGTCGTCCACGATGGGCCGGACCGTGGCGTCGGCTTCGTCACCTCGGGGCCGGCCTTCATGCACGTGCAGGAGGCGTTCCCCGACGCCCCGGTGCTCAAGCTCGGCTTCGGCACGCCGCTGCCGGTCGAGCGGATCCGCGCCTTCGCAGAGACCGTCGACACGCTGGTGGTCGCCGAGGAGGTCGAGCCGCTGATCGAGATGGAGGCGCGCGCCAACGGCATCGCCTGCCACGGCAAGGACCTGCTGCCGGCGATCGGCGAGCTGACACCCAACGTGTTGCGCCCGGCGCTGGCACACCTGTTCGGCGAAGCCGTCGTGGCCGAGACGGCCGAGGCCCCGTCGGGCGACCCGGCGGCGCTGTTTCCACGCCCACCGACCATGTGCCCAGGCTGCCCGCACCTCGGGCTCTCGATCTGCCTGTCGCGACTCAGGAAGAACCTGACCATTCCCGGCGACATCGGCTGCTACGCGCTCGCCTACGGCCCGCCGTGGAACGCCATGGACACCGCGATCTGCATGGGCTCGTCGATGGGCATCGCGCTCGGCATCGACAAGGCGCGCGGCGACACCGACCCCAACCGCCGCGTGGTCGGCGTGATCGGCGACTC
>JAACFL010000186.1 GCA_009937385.1 Gammaproteobacteria bacterium
ATTGTAGGCGCGGCATCCGGTGGCGCCCGGCCTGAATTGGACGGAGGCCGCCACCGCAGCCACCCTCTCGGGCTGAAGCCCGACCCACATGCGTGCACCGCCCTCGCCTCGAACCGGTGTGGGTCGGACTCCAGTCCGACAGACGTCTCGCGTGTGGTCGCGCCCTACCCGTCCACCGGCCGTGGCCGGCCCTCGTCGTCGATGGCGACGAACGTGAACTGCCCCCCGGTCACCTGGATCGGCTCGCCGCCGATGCCACGACAGACCCACGCCTCGACACGCACCGTCAACGAGCTGTTGCCGACCCGCGCGATGCGCGTGTAGACGCTGAACTGGTCGCCGACGAAGACCGGGCGGTGGAAGCTCATGCCATCGACCGCGACGGTCGCCACCCGCCCCCGGGCACGCTTGATCGCCGCCGCGCCCCCCGCGAGGTCCATCTGCGCCATCACCCAGCCGCCGAAGATGTCGCCGTTCGGGTTGGTATCGGCCGGCATCGCGGTGGTGCGCAACGTCAGCGTGGCCTCGTCGGGCCGTGGATGTTCGCTCATCTCGCAATCTCCGGTAGGGCCCCGGCGCTAGCCTTCGCCGAGCTTGGCGAGCAGCAGCTCCTTGGCACGGTTGATCTGCGCGGCGAGGTAGGGCGAGCCGCCGCGGTCGGGATGCAGGCGCTGGATCAGGCGGCGGTGCGCGGCGCGGATCGCGTCGGCGTCGGCGCCGGCGTCGACGCCGAGGATCTGGCGCGCCTCGGCCTCGCTGAACTCGATCGACGGCGGCGACGGCTGCTCACCCTCCTGGCGCGACGACGCCGACCACGCCGTGGCGTGTTCGCGCTCGAGGAAACTCTCGAGCAGCGCGGCGCCCTGCGGGTCGGCGGCACGCAGCTCGGCGAGCAGCGCCAGCAGGTCGTCGAACGGCATCTCCGAGAGCCGTCGCCCGGCGAAATCGCCGCGAAGAACCTCGCCGTCGAGCCGGCCGCTGGCGTGGTCCAGCGACATGCGCATCATCCCGGTCGCCACCTCCGACTGCTGTCCGGCCGCGCCCGCCTGGCGAGCCGGGCCGCTCATCGCACCGGCGAGCCACTGCATCGCCTTGGCCTGCAGCAGCGCCATCGCGATACGCTGCGCGAACGGCAGTAGGCCACCGAGCAGCCCGAACAGCCAGTGCGTGCGCCCGGTCGCAGCGAGCAGCACCAGCACGCCGCCGAGTGCGAACAGCAGCGCGTTGCGGTGGGTGATGCGCCGTTTCGCCGGCGGCATGCCCTGCACCCAGTACCAGTAGACCAGGCCGATGGCGCCAACCACGAGCAGGATGCGAATCAGCATCAGCGCGTCCCGAGCTGACCGAGCAGGCGGCGGGCCTCGCCACCGTGTGCGCGGCCGTGCGCCTCGAGCGCCTTGCGCCCACCGCTGGCGAACACCGCCACCGCGGTCAGCAGCTCGCGCAGCTGCGCGGCGCTGCCGGCATCGAACGGGCAGAACGCGCCCCCGCTGAGCCGCGCGATCTCGCCGAACACCGTCGTCGCGTTGGCATCGCGTCCCTCGAGGAACATGAATGTCGGCACGCCGAGCAGGCCGAGCTCGCCGGCGCCGCGGTAGAGTGGCTCGGCCGGCTCCTCGACGCAGTCACCGACGAACACCAGCGCGCTGACCTTCGCCCGGCGATGCTCGGCGACGGCGTGGCCGAGCACGCGGCCGATCTGCGTCTGGCCGGCGGCGCAGCGCACGGCGGTCATCTGCTGCAGCAACGGGGCGCTGGAGGTGCACCACGGGCTTGCCTCGAACTCGAGGAAACCCCGATACCAGGCCAGCTGGATTGCCAGGCCACCGAGCCCAGAGGCGACCTGGAACATTTCCGCCTGCAGGTGACTGGCGCGGTCCCAGGTCGGTTCGCGGCTGGCGGTCGCGTCGAGTGCGAACAGCAGCCGGCCGCCGGTCGCCGCAGGGGTGGCCGCGACCCGGCTGAGGAAGGCGTCGATCTCGCCACGGCTCGACTGCTGCGGCAGGCGTTTGTCGCGGCTCATGAAGGGGGCCCCGGGAACATGCGCGTAGTGTAGCGTGCGCCCCAACCCCAGGGGACCGGGCCACCTCGCGCCGCCGGCAAATCCGGCCATACTTGGCTGGTTGGGTGTCAGGGTAATTGACGTTTACGTAAACGTAAACAATAATGGCACCACAAGAACCCGGCCGAGGTGCCCCACACACCCGAGCCCGAGGTCAGCGGAGGAAGAGGATGCAGGACCACACGATCCGGATCATGTCGGAGGCCGACGCGGCCCACATCGAGTTTGCACCGACGTTCAACGTCGCGGTGCCATTCATCGACCGCCACCTCGGCGAGGGGCGCGGTGCCAAGGTGGCGATCCGCGAGACCCCCGGACGTGAGGTGACCTACGCCGAGCTCGCCGAGCGGGTCGACCGCTGCGGCAACGCCCTGCTCGAACTTGGGCTCGGCCGCGGCGAGCGGGTCCTCATGATGGTCAAGGACTGCGCCGAGTTCTATTTCCTGTTCTGGGGCGCGATCAAGGCCGGCATCGTGCCGGTGCCGCTGAACACCCTGCTGCGCGCCAAGGACTACGCCTTCATGATCGAGGACTCCGGCTGCAGCGGAGTCGTCTATTCGCCCGAGTTCGCCGCCGAGGTCGAGCCGGCGCTCGAGGCCTCGCCGCACAAGCCGGCACACGTGTTGCGCACCGAGGGCGACGGCACCACCCTGGTCGGCCTGATCGACGCCGCCGCAGCCGGCCTCGAGGCCGCGCCGACCGCCGCCACCGACGACTGCTTCTGGCTCTACTCCTCTGGCACCACCGGCACCCCAAAGGGGGCGGTCCACCTGCATCGCGACATGGTGGTGACCAGCCAGTTCTACGGCGTCGAGACGCTCGGCGTGCGCGAGGACGACGTCTGCTTCTCGGCCGCCAAGCTGTTCTTCGCCTACGGACTCGGCAACGGCATGACCTTCCCGCTGTGGGCCGGTGCCACTGCGGTGCTGTTCCCGGCGCGCCCGATGCCCGACAACACCCTGGAGATCATCGGCACCTTCAAGCCGACGCTCTACTTCGGCGTGCCGACGCTCTACGCCGCTCAGCTCGCCTGGCTCGACAGCCACGCGGCCGACTTCGCGTCGGTGCGCTACTGCATCTCGGCCGGCGAGGCGTTGCCGGCCGACATCTTCCGCCGCTGGAAAGAGCAGACCGGCACCGTGATCCTCGACGGCATCGGCTCGACCGAGGCGCTGCACATCTTCATCTCCAACACCGCCGACGACCACAAGCCGGGCACCAGCGGACGCATGGTCACCGGCTACCAGAGCCGCATCGTCGACGAGAACGGCAACCAGGTGACGCCCGGCGACAGCGGCCAGCTGATGATCAAGGGCGATTCGGCGGCCAAGTACTACTGGAACAACCCGGGCAAGACCGCGCAGACTATGGTCAACGGCTGGCTCAACACCGGCGACACCTACCTGCAGGACGATAACGGTTACTTCGTCTACTGCGGTCGCAACGACGACATGCTCAAGGTCGGTGGCATCTGGTGCTCGCCGTTCGAGATCGAGGCCAAGCTGATCGAGCACCCGAAGGTGCTCGAGGCCGCGGTGGTCGGCCACGAGGACGACCATGGACTCGTCAAGCCGGAGGCCTACGTCGTGCTCAACACCCCCGACGAGGCCGGCGAGGCGCTGGAAAAAGAGCTGCTCGAGCACTGCAAGGGTGGACTTGCACCCTACAAGTACCCACGCTGGTTCCGCTTCGTCGACGAGCTACCGAAGACCGCGACGGGCAAGATCCAGCGTTTCCGGCTGCGTCAGGCGTGATGCTGCTGAAACTCCTGCGCTTGACCCCCATCAAGGACGACCGACACGACTCCGGAGAGAGTCAGGAGAAGCCATCGCTGCGGCACTGCCGTAAACGATGGCCATTGGCCAGCAACGCGCGTCGACCATTGCGCGCGGTGGCGCTAAGCTAGGGAGAATCGTCGCGCTTGCCACCGCGTGACGTGTCCACACCAAAAGGCAAACCACACCACCGTCCACCTGGAGGAGACTTTATGAGCAACCAACACAACAAGGGCATCTCGCGCCGCAGCCTGATCAAGGGTGCGGGCGCCGCCGCCGGCCTCGCCGCGGCGGGCAGCATCCTTCCCAGTCGCTTCGCAATGGCCGCCGCGCACGGCAAGATGGCACCGATCAAGATCGGCATCCTCCTGCCCTACAGCGGCACCTACGCGATGCTCGGCAACTCGATCACCGACGCCATGAAGCTGCGTATCGCCGCCGCCGGCGACATGCTCGGCGGCCGGCCGGTCGAATACGTCGCCATCGACTCCGAGATGTCGGTGCCGAAGGCGCCGCAGAACACCAGCAAGCTGGTCGACAAGGACCAGGTCGACATCCTCGTTGGCCCGGTGCACTCGGGTATCGCCGCCGCGATGGCCAAGATCGTCGGCAAGCGCAAGCAGCCGATCATGATCGTGCCGAATGCCGGCTCCAACGCCGTAACCGGCCCGCTCTGCGCAGCCAACATCTTCCGTACCTCGTTCTCCAACTGGCAGCCGGCCTACCCGGGCGGCACCCAGATGGCGAAAGACGGGCACAAGACCTGCGTGACCATCGCCTGGAAGTACGCGGCCGGGCGCCAGATGATGGACGCCGGCGCCGACGCCTTCACCAAGGCCGGCGGCAAGGTGATCAAGGACATCGAGGTGCCGTTCCCGGACGTCGAGTTCCAGG
>JAACFL010000187.1 GCA_009937385.1 Gammaproteobacteria bacterium
CATCCTCTTCGGGTGGGAACATCATGCCCTGGCCGTTCTCGCGGGCGTAGATCGCCAGCACCGCACCGATCGGCACGTGCACCGCGGTCGGGCGACCGCCGAATCGCGCATGGAAGTGGATCGCGTCGTCGCCGAGCACCAGCTGCTCGGTGGCGCTTGAGCTGATGTTGAGGACGATGCGGCCCTCCTCGACGTGCTCGGTCGGCACCGCGACCCCGGGCTGCACGGCGTCGACGAGCAGGTAGGGAGTGCAGTCGTTATCGGCCACCCAGGCGTGGATGGCCCGGATCAGGTAGGGACGGTTGGAGGTCATCGCTGCCCGGTCGGCCACGGGTCGCTCCGCAATCGGGATTCGTTTCGGATCAGTCGCGCATCTCGCGCTCGGCCTCGCTCAGGCTGTCCTGGAAGGCGGGGCGCGCGAACATGCGCTTCATGTAGTCGAGTGCCGGGCTGCGCGCGGGCAGCTCCACGCCGTAGACCGGCAAGCGCCACAGCAGCGGCACCAGCATGCAGTCGACCATGGTCAGCTCGTTGCTGAGGAAGAAGGGCATCGCCGAGAAGACCTCGCCGCTCGCCTGCAGGCCATCGGCGAGCGTCTTGCGCGCCTTGCTGACCCGCTTCTCGCTACGTGAACCGAGGTCGGTGATCAGGCCGTACCAGTCGTACTCGATGCGGTGCTGGACCAGGCGCGACTTGGCGCGCGAGACCGGGTCGACCGGCAACAGCGGCGGATGCGGGAAGCGCTCGTCGAGGTACTCCATGATGACCCTGGAGTCGTAGAGCACCAGGTCCCGATCGACCAGCGTCGGCATCGAGTTGTATGGGTTCAGATCGATCAGGTCCTCGGGGAGGTGACCGGGCTGGGCATCGACGATGTCGACGTTGATGCCCTTCTCGGCGACGACCAGCCGCGTACGGTGGCTGTAGGGACAGGTCGGGTCGGAATAGAGGCTCATGCCGGAACGCCGTGCGATCACCTGGGTCATGTACTGGAAATCTCCTGAGGGCCCTGCATCAGGGCGGGGATGCGCCGCGAACGGCGTGGGCGGTGCGCGACCCCTGGCCACGCACCGCCGCGTGCGTCAATGAACGTCGCGCCAGTACTCCTTCTTCAGCGCGTAGCTCAGGCCGAAGAAAATCACGAGGAAGGCCAGCACCCAGAAACCGAGCCGCTCGCGTTTCTGCTTGATCGGCTCGCCGACGTAGTCGAGGAAGTTGACGAGGTCGGCCACGGTCTGGTCGTACTGGGCATCCGAGAGCTGACCGGGCAGGCCCGGATCGAGCCGCTCGATGACCTCCTGGCCGTGTTCGTTCTTGGTGACGACGGGGTTCTTCAATCCCTGCAGTTCCCACAGCACGTGCGGCATGCCGACGTCCTTGAACAGCAGGTTGTTGACCCCCAGCGGCCGCTTCGGATCGGCATAGAAGGTGCGCAGGTAGGTGTAGAGCCAATCACTGCCGCGCGAGCGCGCCACCAGCGAAAGGTCGGGGATCTTGGTCCCGAACCACTGCTCGGCCTGCGCGGTCGGCATGGCGTTGAGGATGGTGTCACCGGGCTTTTCGCTGGTGATCATCAGCGCCTTGAGTTGCTCGTCGCTGAGACCGAGGTCCTCGGCCATGCGGTTGTAGCGCATGTACTTCAGCGAGTGGCAGCCGAGGCAGTACTGCATGTAGGTCTGTGCACCGCGTGCCTGCGATTCGCGGTCGCCGGTGTCGATCGGCGCCGAGTCGAGTGGGATGCCCCCACCGGCCGCGACCGCGAAACCGGGCAGGGCGGTGACAAGGATGGCCAGGATCAGCTTCTTCATTTGAACGTCACCCTTTCCGGAACCGGCTTGGTCTTGTCGAGCTTCGTGTAGATCGGCATCAACAGGAAGAACAGGAAGTAGAGCACCGAGCAGACCTGGGACATGACGGTAAACAGCGGCGTCACCGGCTGGGTGCCAAGGTAACCGAGGATGAAGAAGACGATGACGAAGATCGTCAGCGCCGTCTTGAACAGGGGCCCACGGTAGCGGATCGACTTCACCGGGCTGCGATCGAGCCACGGCAGGGCGAAGAAGATCACCGTCGCCGCACCCATCGCCATGACGCCAAGCACCTTGGAATCCAGCGGTCCGATGTCGATGGTGACCGCGCGCAGGATCGCGTAGTACGGCGTGAAGTACCAGACCGGGGCGATGTGCTCCGGAGTCTTCAGCGGATCGGCCGGCTCGAAGTTCGGATGCTCGAGGAAGAAGCCGCCCATCTCCGGCGCGTAGAACAGGATCAGCGAGAACAGGATCAGAAAGCCCGCCACGCCAGCGATGTCCTTGACCGTGTAGTACGGATGGAACGGAATGCCGTCGAGCGGTATGCCGTTCTCGTCTTTCTTCTTCTTGATCTCGACGCCGTCCGGGTTGTTCGAGCCGACCTCGTGCAGCGCCAGGATGTGCGCGCCGACCAGGCCGAGCAGAATCAGCGGCACCAGGATGATGTGGAACGAGAAGAAGCGGTTCAGGGTCGCATCGGAGACGACGAAGTCACCGCGAATCCAGATCGCCAGCTCCTCGCCGACCACCGGGATGGCGCCGAACAGCGAGATGATCACCTGCGCGCCCCAGAACGACATCTGGCCCCAGGGCAGCAGGTAGCCGAAGAACGCCTCGGCCATCAGGCAGAGGTAGATCAGCATGCCCAGGATCCAGATCAGCTCGCGCGGCTGCTTGTAGGAGCCGTAGAGCAGACCGCGGAACATGTGCAGGTAGACCACGACGAAGAACGCCGAGGCTCCTGTCGAGTGCAGGTAGCGCATCAGCCAGCCCCACTCGACGTCCCGCATGATGTATTCGACCGAGTTGAACGCCTCTGCCGCGCTCGGCTTGTAGTGCATGGCGAGGAAGATGCCGGTGACGATCTGGATGACCAGCACCAGCAGCGCCAGGGAGCCGAAGAAGTACCAGAAGTTGAAGTTCTTCGGTGCGTAGTACTTGGCCAGGTGGTCGTTCCACATGGCCATCAGCGGGAAGCGGTCGTCGACCCAGCCGACCAGGTTCTTGAGCGCGTTCATCAGGCAGCTCCTTGATCGACGCCGATCAGCACGCGGCTGTCACTGACGTAGGAATAGGGCGGGATGACCAGGTTGGTCGGTGCCGGCACGCCCGCGTAGACGCGCCCGGCAAGGTCGAAGCGCGAGCCGTGGCACGGGCAGAAGAAGCCACCCTTCCAGTCGGCACCGAGATCGGCCGGGGCAACCTCCGGGCGGAAGGTCGGCGAGCAGCCGAGGTGGGTGCAGATGCCGACGACCACCAGGTATTCCGGCTTGATCGCGCGGGTCTCGTTCTGCGCGTACTCGGGCTGCTGTTTCTTTTCAGAGGCGGGATCACGCAGTTCGCCCTTGAGCGCCTCGAGGTTGGCGAGCATTTCGTCGGTGCGGCGCACGATCCATACCGGCTTGCCGCGCCACTCGACGGTCAGTCGTTGGCCCGGTTCCATCTTGGACACGTCGACCTCGACCGGTGCTCCCGCCGCCCGCGCCTTGGCGCTCGGTTGGAACGTCGAGAGGAATGGCACCAGCGTCGCCGCGGCCCCGACGCCACCGACCACCGTCGTGGCCACCGTCAGGAACCGGCGCCGACCCGTATCAACGCCACTTGTGCTCATTGGCAAAGTCCTCGTAACACGCAATTTTGGGATCCGTAGAATCAGCGGGTTGCGGTCCGACCAGGAGCCGCCAACCTCAGCGCAGCTTTCCATACCGCACTGCACCAAAAAGACGCTAATTATCCCCTATCACGTTTTTAGCGGTCAAGCCGAATCGCCCTTGACCCCTGCCACCAGGGCCCGCTATCGTGGCGCAAGACCAGCGGACGCACGCAGACAACATGCGAATTTTCAGGACTTCCCACGAAACTCCTCATGCATCGTCGAAGCGAACCCGCGGCAAGGCCTTGATCGGCCTGATCACCGGCGCGCTCACGATGACCGCCGTCGCGGTCGCCGTCTCCTCGACACAAGACCCACGCCATGCCAGCTCCGAGGCCGCCACGACGGAGACCGTCGGTGCACGAGTCAGCGTCCCGCTGCCGCTCCCCGGACGCGGCGGAGTCGAAGCAACCACACCTTCGACAACACCAACAGCAGACCTCCGGATTGGGCAGGACGTTCTCGATATTCAGGCATTGCAGACGTCCGCTCCAATTGATGTAGACGACCAGGCCCACGTGGTCGCGATGGCTGAGGCAACGCTGACCGAGAAAGTCGACCCGATCGATGCCGATCGTTCGCTGCCACCAAGAGGGACCTGGAGCAGCGAGCAGGTGCGCAAGGGCGACACCCTGTCGGCGATCTTCAAACGCGCCGGCCACAGCCAGACCACGCTGCACGAGCTGCTGCAGGCGGAGGGTCTCGGCAGGGAGTTCCGACGGCTGCAACCCGGTGACGAGGTGCGCTTCCGCTTCGACGGCGAGCAAATGCTGGAACTGGCCTACGCCAGCGATGCGCTATCGACGCTCTACGTGACCCTGGAGGAAAATGGCTGGGCGGCACGGACCATCGCCACGCCCACCGAGGTGCGCACGCGCTTCGTCGGCGGCATGATTGACCAATCACTCTATGTTAGCGCCCTCGACGCCGGGCTCGACGACCGGCTGATCATGGAATTGGTTGGCATCTTCGGCTGGGATGTCGACTTCGCACTCGACATACGCGTCGGCGACCGCTTCGGGCTGATCCACGA
>JAACFL010000027.1 GCA_009937385.1 Gammaproteobacteria bacterium
CATCCACCGGCCGGCGTTCCCGCCAACCACCCGCCGATGACCGGCCACCCACCCGCCCCGGGCGTGGCCAGTGCGATCGGCGGCGCCAACAGCGGCACGGTGCTGTCGGCGACCCAGGCCGGTGGCTACACCTACATCGAGGTCGACAGCAACGGCAGCACGCGCTGGCTCGCGAGCAGCCCGGTGCGGGTCGCGGCCGGCGACCAGATCCGCTGGGGCGAGTCGGCGGTGATGCGCAATTTCACCAGCAAGAGCCTCGGCCGCACCTTCGACGAGCTGCTGTTCGTTTCGAACGTGGCGCCGGCCGGTGCCACGCCGGCAGTTGGCGGCAACCTCGGCAAGGTGCTGTCGCTGACCCAGGCGGCCGGCTACGCCTACATCGAGCTCGAGACCGCGCAGGGCGTCAAGTGGCTGGCCGCGTCCCAGGCCCCGGTGCAGGTCGGCGACACCGTGACCTGGCAGGGTGGCTCGGTGATGAACAACTTCAGCAGCTCATCGCTGAACCGCACCTTCGACCAGATCATCTTCGTCGCCGCGGTGAGCCCCACGCAGTAGGCACGCCGGCATGAGCGCACCGCGCGTGCTGGTGCCGCTCGCCGAGGGCTTCGAGGAGCTCGAGGCGATCAGCGTCATCGACCTGTTGCGCCGGGCTGGCGTGGAGGTCGTCACCGCCGGTCTCGCCGATGGGCCCGTGCGCGCGAGCCGTGGCACCCGGGTGCTGCCCGACACCACGCTCGACGCCGTGGCCGACCGGGCGTGGGACATGATCGTGCTCCCGGGCGGGTTGCCCGGTGCCGACCACCTCGCCGCCGACGCCCGGCTGCGCGACCTGCTGCTCGAACACGCCGGTGCCGGACGCTGGACCGCGGCGATCTGCGCCGCGCCAAAAGTGCTCGCCGCACACGGCCTTCTCGAGGGTCGACGGGCGACGGCCTACCCCGGCGTGCTCGAGGCCGCCGGCCACGGCGACGCGGTCGCCGAAGCGGTGGTGCGCGACGGCGAGCTGATCACCTCGCGCGGCCCGGGAACCGCGATGGATTTCGCACTGGCACTGATCGAGGTGCTGGTCGACCGCGCGAAGCGCGACGAGGTCGAGGGCGCGCTGCAGCGGCCGGCGGCCTGAGCGTCGCACCACCTACATCAAGTCGTCTCTGTAGGTCGGACTTCAGTCCGACGTGCCGCACTTCGAGATTCCTGGTTCTTTCTTTTGTGGGTCGGTCTTCAGCCCGACAGCCCTGACCCGCGCCTATCCCCAGGCCAGCCACTAGTCGTGTTGCCGGAAGTCGGACTGAAGTCCGACCCATAGATGATGCGCGATGGAATCTACGCAGGGCCCGCGGCTGTCCTCAGCGCGCCCAGCCGTCCCACCAGGCGAGCAGCAGCGCGGCGAGGCCGCCGCCGGCGAAGAGCGCGCTGAGCAGCGTCGCCTGCCCCGGCCAGACCAGGCCGTAGACCAGCCCACCGCTGATCAGCAGCGCCGCACCCGTGACCGCGGTCAGCACCTGGCGCTTGCCGATACGCAGCTCCTCGCGCAGTGCTTTGAGTTCCTGGAGCTGCTGCTCGCGCTGCGCGGGCAGCTCCTCGAGGCGGGTCAGCGCGCGGTGCACCAGTCCCGGCATCTCGGGCAGCTTTTCGGCCCACAGCGGCAGGTTCTCCTTGAGGCCACGCAGCAGCGCGCGGTGCCCGACCTGCTCGCTCATCCAGCGCTCGAGGAACGGCTTCGCGGTCTGCCAGAGGTCGAGCTCCGGGTAGAGGTCGCGCCCCAGCCCCTCGATGCTCAGCAGGGTTTTCTGTAGCAGCACCAGCTGCGGCTGCACCTCCATTTCGAAGCGGCGCGCGGTCTGGAACAGCCTCAGCAGCAGCGTCCCGAACGAGATCTCGGCGAGCGGACGTTCGAAGATCGGTTCGCAGACGGTGCGGATCGCCGACTCGAACGCGTCGACACGGGTGCCGGCGGGCACCCAGCCCGACTCGACGTGCAGCTCGGCGACGCGCCGGTAGTCGCGGCGGAAGAAGGCGAGGAAATTCTCGGCCAGGTAACGCTGGTCGATCGGGCTCAGCGTGCCCATGATGCCGAAGTCGACCGCGATGTAGTTGCCCTCCGGGGTGACGAAGATGTTCCCCGGGTGCATGTCGGCGTGGAAGAAGCTGTCGCGGAACACCTGCGTGAAGAAGATCTCGACGCCGTTCTCGGCGACCCGTTTGAGGTCGACCCCGGCGGCGCGCATGGCCGGCAGGTCGCTGACCGGGATGCCGCTGATGCGCTCCATGACCATCACGTCACGGTGGGTCAGCGGCCAGTGCACCTCGGGGATGTAGAGCAGCTCACTGCCCTCGAAGGCACGGCGCAGCTGCGAGGCGTTGGCCGCCTCGCGCAGCAGGTCGAGTTCGTCGAAGAAGACCCGCTCGGCCTCGGCCACCACCTCGACCGGGCGCAGTCGACGCGCGTCCTTCCAGTAGCGCTCGGCGAGTTCGGCGACCAGCTTCAGCAGGCCGATGTCGTGACGGATGGTGCGCTCGATGCCGGGCCGCAGCACCTTGACCACCACCTCGCGTCCGTCGAGAAGCTCGGCGGCATGCACCTGCGCGATCGACGCCGAGGCCAGGGCGTTCTCATCGAAGCTGCGGAACAGCTCGGCAACCGGCTTGCCGAACGACGTCTCGACCGTGGTGCGCGCGACCGCGCCGGGAAACGGCGGCACGCGGTCCTGCAGCTTGGCGAGCTCGTTGGCGATGTCGTCGGGCAGCAGGTCGCGCCGGGTCGAGAGCAGCTGGCCGAACTTGACGAAGATCGGGCCCAGCGCCTCGAGCGACAGCCGCAGGCGTACGGCGCGTGGACCGAGGTCGCCGCGCACCCAGGTCCACGGCATCGCGAAGCGGACGAAACGCAGCGGGCGCAGCAGGTGGGTGGCGAGCACCAGGTCGTCGAGGCCGAAGCGCAGCAGCACCCAGCTGATGTGGGCGAGCCGCCAGGCCTCGGACGGGCGCAGCACGTTCAGCGCTCCGGACCGTGAGCCACGCTCACGGCTTGAAGCCGCGGTGCACCGCGACGATGCCGCCGCTGAGATCGAAGTACTCGCAGCGCTCCAGCCCGGCCTCCTCGAGCATACCGACCAGCGTCTTCTGATCGGGATGCATGCGGATCGACTCGGCGAGGTACTGGTAGCTGTCGGCGTCGCCGGCGACCAGCTTGCCGAGCGTCGGGAGCACGGCGAACGAGTAGATGTCGTAGAGCGGCTTGAGCAGCGGCACGGTCGGGTGCGAGAACTCGAGCACCACCAGCCGCCCACCCGGTTTCAGCACACGCGCCATGGACGCCAGCGCCGCCGGCTTGTCGGTGACGTTGCGCAGGCCGAAGGCGATGGTCACGCAGTCGAAGCTGCCCTCGGCGAAGGGCAGTCGCTCGGCATCGGCGAGGGCGTAGTCGACGTTGCCGACCGCGCCACGGTCGGTCAGCTTGTCGCGCCCGACCTCGAGCATCGCGGCGTTGATGTCGCTCAGGATCACGTGCCCATCGGGACCGACGCGGCGGCTGAACTCCAGGGCGAGGTCACCGCTGCCGCCGGCGACGTCGAGCACCTGCTGGCCGGCGCCGACCGCGCACACCTGCAGCGTGAACTGTTTCCAGGCGCGGTGAATGCCCAGCGACATCAGGTCGTTCATCAGGTCGTAGCGAGACGCGACCGAGTCGAACACCGCACCGACGCGCTTGACCTTCTCCTCGCGCGGGACCTTGTCGAAGCCGAAGTCGATGGTCTCGTCGCTGCGCCCGGAGCGGTTCATGAGTCGAGCTTGGGCGTCTTGCGCTGATGGCCGGCGGCGGCGAGGCGGTCGAGGTAGTCCTGCCAGTAGACCTCGCGCTGCGCGCCGAGCTCGTAGAGCAGTTCCCAGTTGTAGATGCCGGTGTTGTGACCGTCGTCGAAGTGCAAGGTCACGGCGTACTGGCCGACCGGTTCGATCTGCTCGATGTTGACCTCCTCCTTGTCGAGCTGCAGCGTCTCCTGGCCCGGGCTGTGGCCGCGCACCTCGGCAGATGGCGAGTAGACGCGCAGGTACTCGCACGGGTATTCGAATCGGGCACCGTCGTCGAAGGCGATCTCGAGCACGCGCGCGCTCTTGTGCAGCTTGATCTCGGTCGGGCGGGGGGCGTCGGGCATGGGTATGTCTCTCAGGGCGTCAGAGGATGTAACGGCTCAGGTCCTGGTCGTTGGCCAGGTCCGCGAGCTTGGCGTCGACGTAGTCGGCATCGACGCTGACCGTCTGGCCATCACGCTCGGAGGCCTCGAAGGCGACGTCCTCGAGCAGCCGTTCGAGGACGGTGTGCAGACGTCGGGCGCCGATGTTCTCGGTCTGTTCGTTGACCTGCCAGGCGAGTTCGGCGAGGCGCGTGACGCCGTCTGCGGCGAACTCCAATGTCAGGCCGTCGGTGGCGAGCAGCGCGCTGTACTGCTCGGTCAGAGAGGCGTCCGGCTCGGTAAGGATGCGCACGAAATCGGCGCTGCCCAACGCGTCGAGCTCGACGCGGATCGGCAGCCGGCCCTGCAGTTCTGGCACGAGGTCGGAGGGCTTGGCGACGTGGAACGCCCCCGAGGCGATGAACAGGATGTGGTCGGTGCGCACCATGCCGTACTTGGTGCTGACGGTGCAGCCCTCGACCAGCGGCAGCAGGTCGCGCTGCACCCCCTCGCGTGAGACGTCGGGGCCGCTGCCCTCGCCACGCTTGGCCACCTTGTCGATCTCGTCGAGGAAGACGATGCCGTGGTTCTCGACGGCGGCGAGCGCGCGCAGCTTGACGTCGTCGTCGTTGACCATCTTCGCCGCCTCCTCGTCGGTCAGCAGCTTCATGGCGTCGCGGATGCGCAGCTTGCGCGTTTTGGTGCGCTGCCCGGCCATGTTCTGGAACATGCCCTGCAGCTGGCTGGTCAGCTCCTCCATGCCCGGCGGGGCCATGATCTCGACGCCGACCGGCGTGGTGCTCAGCTCGACCTCGACCTCGCGCTCGTCGAGCTTGCCCTCGCGCAGCATCTTGCGGAACTTCTGGCGCGTGTCGGCACCGTCGTCGTTGGGTTCGGCCTCGTCGTAGCGTCGCGCCGGGGGCAGCAGCACGTCGAGCACCCGGTCCTCCGCGGCGTCCTCGGCGCGGTGGCGCACCTTGTCCATCTCCTCCTCGCGGGTCAGCTTGACCGCGGCGTCGGCCAGGTCGCGGATGATCGACTCGACATCGCGGCCGACGTAGCCGACCTCGGTGAACTTGGTCGCCTCGACCTTGATGAACGGCGCGTGCGCGAGGTGCGCGAGACGGCGCGCGATCTCGGTCTTGCCGACGCCGGTCGGACCGATCATCAGGATGTTCTTCGGTGTCACCTCGCGCGCCAGCTCGGGCGGCAGCTGGCTGCGTCGCCAGCGGTTGCGCAGCGCGATGGCGACCGCGCGCTTGGCGCGGTCCTGGCCGACGATGTGCTTGTCCAGCTCCTGGACGATCTCGCGCGGGGTCATCTGGCTCATGGTGGGGTCAGTCGCAGGTCAACTCTTCGATGGTGAGGTTGCGGTTGGTGTAGACGCAGATGTCGGCGGCGATGCCGAGGGAGCGCTCGACGATGTCGCGTGCGGAGAGTTCGGTGTTCTCGAGCAGCGCGCGCGCCGCGGCCTGCGCGAACGCGCCCCCGGAGCCGATCGCCATCAGGGCATTCTCCGGCTCGACCACGTCGCCGTTGCCGGAGATGATCAGCGACTGGCTGGCATCGGCGACGCAGAGCATCGCTTCGAGGCGACGCAGCAGGCGATCGGTGCGCCAGTCCTTGGCCAGTTCAACCGCCGCGCGCGCGAGTTGACCGTGATGCTGCTCGAGCTTGGCCTCGAAGCGCTCGAACAGCGTGAAGGCGTCGGCGGTGCCGCCGGCGAATCCGGCCAGGACGCGGTCTTCGTAGAGCCGGCGCACCTTGCGGGCGTTGCCCTTGAGCACCGTCTGGCCGAGGGTCACCTGGCCGTCGCCACCGACCGCCACCTGGCCGCCACGCCTGACCGACAGGATGGTCGTTCCACGAAACTGTTCCACGCTCAATCCCCGCTTGCGAGCGTGCGATTCTACCTCAGCCGCCGGCGTCGGCGCGCTGGAGTCCCGGCGTCCCGGCCGGCAGCAGGGCGCGCAGGGCGGCCTGGATCTCGGGACTGTCCCATTCCCGCTGGCCAGGCACGTGGTAGCGCACCTTCCCGCCGGCATCGAGGATCACCGTGGTCGGCAGGCCGCGCATCTTCCACGGTTTCTGCGTGCGCCCCTTGCGGTCGAGCAGAATGGTCAGGTCGAGCGGTTGCTGGCGCAGGAACAGCGCGATGTCGTACGGCTCGTCGCCGACGTTGACCGCGAGCACCTTCAGCGGTTTTCCGGCGAACGCCTGCTGCAGCCGTTCGAGCGTCGGCATCTCGGCGATGCAGGGCGGGCACCAGGTGGCCCAGAAGTTGACCACCACGACCTCGCCGGTCGCTTTGCCGATGGTGTGCGGCGTGCCGTCGAGGTCGTTGAGCGTGAACGGTGGCAGCGGATCACCCTCGTAGGGGGGGAACGGCGCAGCGGCCAGCGGCAGCGCGACGAGCGACAGCAGGAGCAGGGCTGGCAGGCGTGGCATCGGCATGATCCGGGTCAAGGGGCAGGTTTGGACCATCCTAGCAGGCACACCGTTCCCGATCGGCTGGGCTATGCTGTCGCCCGACCCGGCCAGACGAGGACCACGCGTGGCGACGACACCGGATATCGACGCGGTCGAGGCCTACCTGCTCGGCCTGCAGGACCGGCTCTGCGGCAGCCTCGAGACGCAGGACGGCACCGCCACCTTCGGCGAGGACCGCTGGGACCGTCCCGAGGGCGGCAGCGGCCGCTCGCGGGTGCTGGAAGGGGGCGAAGTCGTCGAACGTGGCGGCGTGCTCTTCTCTCACGTGCACGGCGACAAGCTGCCCGCCACCGCGTCGGCACGCCGCCCGGAGCTGGCCGGACGCGCCTTCAGCGCGCTGGGCTGCTCGGTGGTGATCCACCCGCGCAATCCCTACGTGCCGACCTCGCACATGAACCTGCGCCTGTTCGTCGCCACCCATGCAACGGAGGCGCCCATCTGGTGGTTCGGCGGCGGCTTCGACCTGACGCCTTACTACGGCTTCAAGGAGGATGTCGTTGCATGGCACACCGCCGCACGCGACGCCGTGACGCCGTTCGGTGACGACCTCTTCCCGAGACTCAAGAAGTGGTGCGACGACTACTTCTACCTGCCGCACCGCCAGGAGCCACGCGGCGTCGGCGGGCTGTTCTTCGACGACTGGAGCGAGGGCGGCTTCGAGAGCTCGTTCGCGATGGTCAGGAGCGTCGGCGACGTCTACCACGACGCCTACCTCGCGCTGGTCGCCAAGCGCAAGGCGACGCCGTGGGGCGAGCGCGAGAAGGCATTCCAGAAGTACCGGCGCGGGCGCTACGTCGAGTTCAACCTGGTCTACGATCGCGGCACGCTGTTCGGGCTGCAGTCGGGTGGGCGGACCGAGTCGATCCTGGCGTCCATGCCACCGGAGGTGAGCTGGCGTTACGACTGGCGGCCCGAGGCGGGCTCGCCCGAGGCGGAGCTCTACGAGGTGTACCTGAAGCCGTGCGACTGGGTCGCCGCGTCCGGCTGAGCCCGATCACACGCATCCACGAGGAGTGCCTGGAATGAGCAAACCGGTCGTCGCCGACAACCGCCCGAAGAAGGTCGCGCTCGAGAAGGGCAAGGCCTACTACGTCTGCGCCTGCGGACGCTCACAGGACCAGCCGTGGTGCGACGGCTCCCATGTCGGCACCGACTTCACCCCGTGGCAGCTGGCCGCCGAGGAGGACGAGGCCTACCTCTGCATGTGCAAGCACACGGGCAACCCGCCGTTCTGCGATGGCAGTCACAAGCAGCTCGCCGACGACCTGGTCGGCAAGGAGGGGCCCGGGCCGCAGGCGGACCGTGACAAGGCGCCCAAGGCGAAGCCAACCGCCGAGGAGCCGACCGTCGCGCTGATCCACCAGCTCGCCGAAGAGGGGCTTTCGAAACTCGGCCACCATGGGCCGATGACGGCCATGGGTGTGCCACGTCATACGCTGCCGCACTGGGACGACCTGCAGATCATGGTCGCGCAGCTCGCCACCCGACCCCTGATGGACGACGACCCCGTCGGGACCGAGCTGGTGGTCGGGCCCGAGGCGAGGAAGCCGCTGACGTTGTCGATGCCGCTGTTCGTTTCCGACATGAGCTTCGGTGCGTTGTCGGAGGAGGCCAAGGTCGCACTGGCGAAGGGCGCGGAACTCGCCGGCACCGGCATCTGCTCGGGCGAGGGCGGCATGCTGCCCGAGGAGCAGGCCGCCAACTCGCGCTATTTCTACGAGCTGGCCAGCGCCAAGTTCGGCTTCCGGGAAGAGCTCCTGGAGAGGGTCCAGGCGTTCCACTTCAAGGGTGGACAGGGCGCCAAGACCGGCACCGGCGGTCACCTGCCGGGCAGCAAGGTGACCGCCAGGATCGCGGGGGTGCGTGGCCTCGCCGAGGGTGAGCCGGCCGTTTCGCCACCGGCCTTCAAAGACCTGGTTTCGGTCGGGGACTTCCGTCGTTTCGGCGACCGGGTGCGCGAGATCACCGGCGGCATCCCGGTCGGCTTCAAGCTCAGCGCCAACCACGTCGAGCGCGACGTCCAGTTCGCCCTCGATGCCGGGGCCGACTACGTCATCCTCGACGGGCGCGGCGGCGGCACCGGTGCCGCCCCGGTGATCTTCCGTGACCACATCAGCGTGCCGACCATCCCGGCACTGGCGCGCGCGCGTCGCCATCTCGACGCGCAGGGTGCGAGCGGTCGGGTAACGCTGATCGTCACGGGCGGCCTGCGCCTGCCGGTCGACTTCGTCAAGGCGCTCGCACTGGGCGCCGACGGCATCGCGATCGCCAACAGCGCGATGCAGGCGATCGGTTGCGTGGCCGCGCGCATCTGCAACACCAACAACTGCCCGGCCGGCATCGCGACCCAGAAGCCGGAGCTGCGCAAACGGCTCGACGTCGAGGCATCGGCCGCGCGGCTGCACAACTTCCTCCAGGCCTCGGTCGAGCTAATGTCCGTGATGGCGCGCGCTTGCGGCCACGACCACCTCGGCAAGTTCAATCGCGACGACCTCGCGACGTGGAGCCACGACATGGCGCGGCTCAGCGGCGTGCGTTACGCGGGCCTCGGCGACTGAGCGCGTTGCGGGCTGCTGGGAGCGGCTAGTCCAGCGCGGTGATCCAGCGCGGCACGTCGAGCGGCAGGTAGCCGGTCATCTCGAGCTCGCGATCCTCGAGCACGTCCCGCCCGGGATGCGTCGCCTGCCAGGCCCCGATCACCGCATCGCGATGCCGGAGCAGCGCCGCGACCTGCGGCCGGCACAGCGCGACGAGCTGGGTCAGCCACTGGTTGACGGCGAAGTGGGGGTACGCCCCGTCGATGCGAAACCGGTCGAGCAGCGCGATCGTGGCCTCGGCGCTGTACCAGGTCTCGTCCGAGACCCAGCGGTTGACCGCGAACAGCCCCTGCGGCAGGCCGAAGGCGTCCATCGAGATGCAGACCAGGTGGGCCAGCTCGTCGTCGACCGGCGGCAGCGGCTCGCTGCGCTGGAAGCCGGGTGCGGGGCGCATCGATTCCGGCATCGCCTTGCGCCGCACGAAGGTGTGGAAGTGGCCGTGCTCTCCGGCGCGGTGGGCGTGGTAGTAGTACTGGCAGGCGCTCTTCGGGTCGTAAACGTCGTCCTCGGGGTAGTGGTTCATCTCGTAGAAGGCGCCCTGGTCGGCAAGGATGGCGCTGACGAGGTTGTGCCCCGCCTGCTTCAGCGCGCCGATGGCGGCCTGCGCGGTCTGGCCTGCGGTGCGCAGGTGGGCACGCGTGGCGTCGTCGAGCCCCTCGACCGTGACGGGCCGGAGAGGGATGTCGGGCAGGGCGGACCAGGGGGCATCCATCGATCAGTCTCTTCGGGGGCGTGGCGTGTCTGGACTCTGAAGGGTAGACGGTCGGGTCGCGGCGAAGCGCCGCTCCAACAGGAGACCGTTTGATCGCAGGCAGGCTTTCAGGGCTGTGCGACCGGTTGTAATGGGATCGGCATTTACCGACGATGGAGCATGGGCTGGCGACGCGTCCCCCGGTTGACGGTGATCTACCTCGTGGTGGGCGGCGGGCTGGTCGCCGTCGCGACCCTGCGCCATTTCGAATCGCCGCTGCTGGAACTGGCCGTGGCCGCGACCCTGCCGTGGAGCCTCGGTTACGGCCTGTTCATCTGGTCGGCGATCCACGGGCTGGCCCACGAGCTGGCGCTCTACCTGGCGGTTTGCCTGGGACTGAACACGGCGATCATCTGTTTCACGGAGAGCCGCTGGCGGAGACGCTGACAGTGGCATGCGGCCAGGTCGCGGTAGGAGGGCCGACCAAGACCCGAACGGCAGTAGCCCGGGCTCGGCTCGGATCGCGGCGAGGACGCCGCTCCTGCATTCGATGGGGCGCCTGGATCAGGCAGCGTCGCCCTTCCAGGCGACGTCGAGTTCACGCGCCGCGCGCACCTCGTCGAGCCGTCGCACCGGCTGCGTGTGCGGTGCGCCGGTGACGACGTCGGGCGTCTCCCGCGCCTCGTTGAGAATCGTGGCCATGACCTCGGCGAAGCGATCGATGACCGCCTTTGACTCGCTCTCGGTCGGCTCGATCAGCAGGCACTCCGGCACCAGCAGCGGAAAATAGGTGGTCGGCGCGTGCTGCCCGTAGTCGAGCAGCCGCTTGGCGAAGTCCATCGCACGCACGCCGAGCTCCTTGGACTCCTTCTGCAGCGTGACGATGAACTCGTGGGTCGCGCGGCGCTCCGGGTAGGCCGGTTCGAAGCCGGCGGCGACCAGCTTCTTCATCAGGTAGTTGGCGTTCAGCGTCGCGTACTCGCCGACCCGCACCATGCCCTCGCGGCCGAGCATGCGTGCGTAGACGAAGGCGCGCAGCAGCACGCCGGCGTTGCCGGCGAACGCGGACAGGCGGCCGATGCTCTTGGGCGTGTCGGCCTCGTCGAGCCAGCGGTACCTGTCGCCCTCTTTGCCGACGCGCGGCACCGGCAGATAGGGCAGCAAGCGTTCGCTGACCCCGACCGGTCCGGCACCCGGCCCGCCGCCACCGTGCGGCGTCGAGAAGGTCTTGTGCAGGTTGATGTGGACGACGTCGAAGCCCATGTCGCCCGGGCGCGCCTTGCCGAGGATGGCGTTGAGGTTGGCGCCGTCGTAGTAGAGCAGCCCACCGGCGTCGTGCACCGCCTTGGCGATCGGTTCGATCTTGCGTTCGAACACGCCGAGCGTCGAAGGGTTGGTGAGCATGATGCCCGCGGTCTGCGGGCCGACCGCCGCCTGCAGCGCCGACAGGTCGACGTCGCCGTGTTCGTCGGTCGGAATCTCGCGCACCTTGTAGCCGCACATCACCGCCGAGGCGGGGTTGGTGCCGTGCGCGGTGTCGGGCACCAGGATCTCGGTGCGCCCGGTGTCGCCACGATCGTCATGGTAGGCACGGATCATCGCCACACCGGCGAATTCACCCTGCGCCCCGGCGGCTGGGGAGAGCGCGATCCCCGCCATGCCGGTGACCTCCTGCATCATCGCCTGGAGGTCCCACAGGCAGGCGAGGAAGCCCTGGCTCAGGTCGTCGTGCGCCGCCGGGTGGCGGGCCAGGAAGCCCGGCAGCATCGCCAGCCGGTTACACGCCCGCGGGTTGTGCTTCATGGTGCACGAGCCGAGCGGGTAGAAGTTGGTGTCGATCGAGAAGTTCTTCTGCGACAGCCGCGTGTAGTGGCGCACCACCTGCGGTTCGCCGACCTCGGGCAGTCCCGGGGGCTCCCGGCGTAGGAAGCGCTCCGGGAGATCGTCGGGGGCCGGGACGTCGGCCGGGCACTGGGCCCGGTTGACGTAGCCCGGGCGCGAATGCTCGAAGATCAGCATGGCCGAGGTGCCTCTATCGGATGGACTTGCTGTGGGTCCCGGTCAGCCGCGCAGTGCGGCAAGGGCGGCGTCGTAGTCGGGCTCCTGCGCGATCTCCGGCACCATCTCGGTGTAGGCGACCTTGCCTTCAGCGTCGATGACCACGATGGCGCGCGCGGTGATGCCAGCCAGCGGGCCGTCGGTGATCAGCACGCCGTAGTCCTTGGCGAACTTGCGCGAGCGCATCAGCGACAGCGGGGCGACGTTCTCGATCCCCTCGGTGGTGCAAAAGCGACCCATCGCGAACGGCAGGTCTGCGGCGATGACCAGGATCGCCGCGCCCTCGACCTGGCTCGTCTCCTCGTTGAACTTGCGCGTCGAGGTGGCGCAGGTCGGCGTGTCGAGGCTCGGCACGATGTTGAGCAGGATGCGCTTGCCGGCGTAGTCGGCCAGCGACACGTCGCCGAGATCACCATTGGTCAGGCTGAAATCGGGTGCAGCGCTGCCGACGGCCGGCAACTCGCCGTTGGTGTGGATCTCGGTGCCGCGGAGGGTGATGGACGCCATGGTGTTCTCCTGGGATGTTGGGTGCCGGGTCGTGACCCGGCACGCGGCTTCAGAGGGATTCGGGGAGCCTGCAGGTCTCCATGCCTTAATGCTCGAGGATGCGTTGCAGGTGCTCGGCGTAGGCAGCGATGTCCTCGCTGCCGCGCTGCTCGGTGGCGCACACCAGAAGTGCGTTGCCGAGCTCGGGGTAGTCGGGTTCCAGCGCCACGCCACCGACCACGTCGTTGGCGGCCAGCGTGCGGAGCAGCTGGTCCGCCGGCAGCGGCAGGCGCAGCGCGGCCTCGTGGAAGACCGGCCGATCGAACAGCGGTTCGACGCCGGGTTGTGCGGTGAGCGATGCGACCAGCGCGCGGGTGTTGGCGGCGCTGGCGCGCGCGACGCGTGCCAGACCCCCGGGACCGAGCAGCGCCATGTGGATGGTCGCCGCGGTGACCAGCAGGCCCTGGTTGGTGCAGATGTTCGAGGTGGCCTTGGAGCGGCGGATGTGCTGCTCGCGGGCTTGCAGGGTCAGCGTGAAGCCGGGCTTGCCGTCGAGGTCGACGGTGCGCCCGGTGATGCGCCCCGGGATCTGGCGGGTCAGCGCGCCGCTGCAGGTAAGGAAGCCGAAATAGGGACCGCCGGAGCTCAGTGGCGCGCCAAGGGGCTGGCCCTCGCCGCAGGCGATGTCGGCGCCCTTGTCTCCCCAGTCGCCGGGCGGTGCCAGCAGGCCGAGGGCGACCGGGTTGACCACCGCGATCGCGAGGGCGTCGTGGCTGTGCGCCCAGTCGGTCAGCTCGTCGACCTCCTCGAGCACGCCGAAGTAGTTCGGTTGCGGGATCACCAGCCCGGCGAAGCCCTCGTCGCCGGCCGCGGCTTCCAGCGCCGCGACCGTGGTGTGGCCACCGGCCGGGTCGAACGGCACCTCGACCAGTTCGATGCCCTGGTTGTGCACGATGGTCCGGACGGTCTTGCGGTAGGCCGGGTGCAGGCTGCGCGGGATCAGGATCCGGTGCGACTTCGCCTTGCGGTTGCCGCGCACCGCCATCAGCGCCGCCTCGGCGAGTGCGGATGCACCGTCGTAGAGGGACGCGTTGGAGACCTCCAGACCGGTCAACCGGGTCATCATGGTCTGGAACTCGTAGAGCACCTGCAGCGTGCCCTGGCTCGCCTCGGCCTGGTAAGGGGTGTAGGCGGTGTAGAACTCGCCGCGCGTGACCAGCTCCCAGACCGCGGCCGGGACGTGGTGGTCGTAGGCCCCGGCGCCGGCGAAGCAGAGCGGCTGGCCGTCCTGCGCGGCGCGCGCGTGCATCAGGCGGCCGACCGCCGCCTCGTTGAGACCCTCGGGGACCTCCAGCGGCGGGCAGCGCAGGCTGGCAGGGATCTCGTCGAACAGCGCGGCGACGGAATCGGCGCCGATCGTCTCGAGCATCGCCCGGACGTCGTCCTCGGTGTGTGGGATGAACGGCATGCCGCCCTCCGGTTGGCGGTTGTCAGTGGTCCTCGGCTTCGAGCAGGGCCTGGTAGGCCTCGGCGTCGAGCAGGGCGTCGATGGCGGCGGCGTCGGTCGGGGCCAGGCGGAAGAGCCAGCCCTCGCCGTAGGCGTCGGTATTGATCGCCTCGGGGCTGTCGGCGAGCGATTCGTTGACCGCGCTGACCTCCCCGGCGATGGGGCAGTAGACGTCGGAGGCGGCCTTGACCGACTCGACCACGCAGCACTCGGCACCGGCGTCGCAGCGTGCACCGACCTCGGGCAGCTCGACGAACACCAGGTCGCCCAGTTGCTCCTGTGCGTGGTCGGTGATGCCGACGGTCACGCTGCCGTCGTCTTCGCGACGCAGCCACTCGTGGTCCTTGGTGTAACGGAGCTCGGCAGGTACGTTGCTCATCTCACAGCTCTCCTGGCAGGACAGACGAAGGGCCGCATTATGCCGCGCGGCCCGGCGTCGGTCACATGATGATCGTCAGGTCGGGATGCAGGCCTTGCCCTGGCGCACGAACGGTGGCTTGACCACCTCGACCGGGAGCGGTTTGCCGCGCAGCAGCGCCATCGCCGAGCTCTCCTTGCCGGCCGGCAGGCGTGCCAGCGCGATGGAGAGGCCCAGGGTCGGCGAGAACGAGCCGCTGGTGACCGCGCCGCGGCGGCCGTCTTCGAGCTCCACCTCGGTGCCGTTGCGCAGCACGCCGCGCTCGCGCAGCACCAGCCCGGCGAAGCGGCGGCGTTCGGGATCCTGGCGCTGTGCCTCGAGCGCCTCGCGGCCGATGAAGGTGCGCTCGGCCGGTTCCCAGGCGACCGTCCAGCCGAGGCCCGACTCCAGCGGCGAGACGCTCTCGTCCATGTCGGTGCCGTAGAGGTTCATGCCGGCCTCGAGGCGCAGGGTGTCGCGGGCGCCGAGCCCACACGGGCGCGCACCCGCACCCACCAGCGCGTCCCACAGCGCCCCGGCGTCGGTGCCGGGCAGCAGCAGCTCGAAGCCGTCCTCGCCGGTGTAGCCGGTGCGGCCGACGAACAGGTTGCCGTCCTCGTGGGCGTGGAACGGCTTCAGGGCCGCGAGCGGCGCCCCCAGCGCATCGGGCAGGTGCTCGGGAAGGCGTGCGGCGGCCTCGGGACCCTGGACGGCGATCATCGCCAGGTCGATCCGCTCGGTGACGCTGACCGCGAATCCCTCGGCCTGCGCCTCCATCCAGGCGAGGTCCTTGTCGCGGGTCGCCGCGTTGACCACCACCCGGTAGCGGCCCGGCGCGCGCAGGTAGACGATCAGATCGTCGAGCACGCCACCGTCCTCGGCGAGCATGCAGGAGTAGAGCGCCTTGCCGGCCTCGAGGCGGGCGACGTCGTTGGCGAGCAGGCGGCGCAGGTAGGCCTCGGCGGCGTCACCCTCGACGTCGACCACAGTCATGTGCGAGACGTCGAACAGCCCCCAGTGAGTGCGCACCGCATGGTGCTCCTCGATCTGTGAGCCGTAGTGCAGCGGCATCTTCCAGCCGGCGAACGGTACGAGCTTGCCACCGAGGGCGACGTGCTGCGGGTGGAGGGGGGTCTGCATAGCGCTCTCCGCTTCGGTTCAGTGGACCTCGGTGCTGCCTCGCGAACGGGCGATCGACCGGCTCAGCAGGATCACCGGCACGATCCCTGCGAGCACGATGGCGATCGCCGGACCGGCTGCCTCGGCGAGGCGCTCGTCCGAGGCGAGCTCGTAGGCGCGCACCGCCAGGGTGTTGAAGTTGAACGGCCGCAGGATAAGCGTTGCCGGCAGCTCCTTCATCACGTCCACGAAGACTAGCAGGATCGCGGTCAGGAGGCTGCCACGCAGGATCGGCAGGTGGACGCGTGCCAGCACCCGACCCGGGGTCAGTCCGAGGGTGCGCGCCGACTCGTCCATCATCGGCTTGACCCGCTCGAGCCCCGCCTCGACGGTCTGCAGCGACACCGCCAGAAAGCGCACCATGTAGGCGAACAGCAGCGCGAACAGGGTGCCCGAGAGCAGCAGGCCGGTGGAGAAGCCGAGGGTGTCGCGGGCCCAGGCATCGACCGCGTTGTCGAGCCAGCCGAACGGGATCAGCACGCCGACCGCGATCACCGTGCCGGGGATCGCGTAGCCGAGCGCGGCGATGCGCACCGCGCCGCCGACCGCCACCCCGCCACGCAGGCGACGCCCGTAGGCCATGAACAGCGCCAGCATCAGCGCCAGCAGCGCCGCGGTGATGGCCAGGCCGAGGGTGTTCAGAACCAGCTCGGGGAACGGGTCGGCAACGGTGCTTTCGAGGGTGCGCGCGGCCCAGGCGACCAGCTGGCCGACCGGCAGCACGAAGCCGAGCAGCAGCGGCATCGCGCAGGCGACGGTCGCGAGCCACGCTTGCCAGCCGGTCAGCACCCGGCGTGGCAGCGGCTTGGAGCGCGCCCCGGCGTGGTAGCGGGCCTGGCGGCGCGACCAGCGCTCGGTAAGGATCAGCGCGAACACGAACAGCATCATCAGCGACGCGAGCTGTGCCGCGGCGCCGCTGTCGCCGAGCCCGTACCAGGTGCGGAAGATGCCGGTGGTGAAGGTGGCGACGCCGAAGTACTGCACCGTGCCGTAGTCGGCCAGCGTCTCCATCAGCGCCAGTGAGAGCCCGGCAATGATCGCCGGGCGGGCGGCCGGCAACGAGATGCGCCACAGCCGGGCCCACGGGCCGGCACCGAGGATGCGCCCGGCCTCGAGGCTGAGCAGCGATTGCTCGAGGAACGCGGCGCGCGCGAGCAGGTAAACGTACGGGTAGAGCACCAGCGACAGCATCGCGACGGCGCCGCCCAGCGAACGGATCTCGGGGAACCAGTAGTCGCCGTAGCCCCAGCCGGTCCATTCGCGCAGCGCGGTCTGCACCGGGCCCGGGTAGTCGAGCATGCCGGTGTACGTGTAGGCGATGATGTAGGCCGGGATCGCCAGCGGCAGCAGCAGCGCCCACTCGAACAGCCGGCGGCCAGGGAAGTGGCAGTTGGCGGTCAGCCAGGCGCAGGTGACGCCGATCGACAGCACGCCGAAGGCGACGCCGACCATCAGCACCAGCGAGTTGACGACGTAGTCGGCAAGCACCGTGTCGACCAGGTGCTGCCACACCTCGCCGACCGGCAGGAACACCGCGCTGAACACGGTCAGCACGGGCAGCGCCAGCAGCAGCGCCACGGCCACCACGCCGCTGCGCCAGGGGTCGGGCAGGCTGAACGAGAAACCCCGGCCCACCATGGCGGGCCGGGGAGCCAG
>JAACFL010000188.1 GCA_009937385.1 Gammaproteobacteria bacterium
CGACGTACTCGGCGCCGCGGTAGAGCTCGGTGTGGCCCTTCTGCCGGCCGAAGCCCTTGACCTCGGTGACGGTGATGCCGCGCACCCCGATCTCGGACAGCGCCTCGCGGGCGTCGTCGAGCTTGAATGGCTTGATGACTGCTGTGATGAGTTTCATGGTTTCTCCTTGCTGCTCCGTTGGCTCAGAAGCTCTTCGACACGGTCAGCACGGCACGGCTGTCGGCCCAGTCGCCGAACAGGTCCTCGCCGTCGCCGTTGGTGTCGTAGTAGCTGAGGTCCCAGTCCACGCCGACGAACGACGTGCTGACGCCGAGGTGCCAGTCGGTGTAGCTGTCCGGAGCGCCGGGACCGAAGACGGCGTCGTCGAAGTCGTAGAAGCCGATACCGGCGGAGAGGGTGAACCCTTCAATCTCGTGCGAGCCGGAGAGGTTGTAGTAAATGCCGGTTTCGCTCGAGTTGAAGACGTCGCTCGAGTAGTTGATCGCGAACGCGACCGGGCCCCAACCGAGGCTGCCGCTGACTTCGAGCCAGTCGTAGTCGGCGCCCGACACGGTGCCCGGGTACATGTAGTAGATGATGCCGACACCGTAGTTCCAGTCATCACCGAACTCGCCGCCGTAGCTGGCGTAGACGTCGAACTCCATGTCGGCGCCGTCCTCGGTGTCACCCTTGTCGGTATCGGCGAAGTCGACATTGGAGGCCCAGACACCGGCAGCGAAACCGCTGTCGTGTTCGAAATCGAAGCCGCCCTGGATCGCGGGGTCCTCGTAGGTCTGCGAAACGCCACGCCAGACGTAGTCGGTGGTCAGCGCGACGTTGGCCGAGAGCTCGGTCTCGGCGTAGGCGAAGGTGGGTACCACGAGCGCTGCGGCGAGGCAGGTGGATCTGAACTTGTTCATTGCATGTCTCCTGTCGGTTTGTTTTCAGCCCGCGACTTTCCGTGGGCTCCTGATTTCTGGATTAGCAGGAGGTGTGCCAAATCATTAATATTCATATTAATCATTTAGTTAAATGATTTTACGGAAACACATTTGTGCACTGCAGCACTAAATTGGCGCGCCCACGCCGGGGCAGCGCCCAAATTCAGTGCACTTGTCCAGGCCGCCACGGGTTCCTAAAGTGGGAGGACGATTGATCGCCATGAGAGGGTGGGATGTTCGACCCGAAACAGCTCGACGAGATCGCGCGCAAACTGGCCGAGGTGCTGCCGCCGGGCGTGCGCGAAATGCAGAAGGACATGGAGCGCAACTTCCGCGCGGTGCTGCAGAGCGCCCTGAACAGGATGGACCTGGTGACCCGGGACGAGGTCGAGCGCCTGACCGACATGCTGGTGCGCACCCGCGGCCAGGTCGATGGGCTCGAGGAGCGGGTCGCCCGGCTCGAGGGGAATCCGCCAGAGACGGACGCCGAGCCGCCGGACATAACTTGATCCGACGTCCTGGCCATGGAGGGCCGGGACCCGACGACCCAGGGAGGGGATGTCATGTCACTCGCCATCGTCAACGCGCGCGCCAGCGTGGGGATCGGGGCGCCTCCGGTCACCGTCGAGGTGCACCTGACCAACGGTCTGCCGGGCCTTGCCATCGTCGGCCTGCCCGAGGCCGCGGTGCGCGAGAGCAAGGACCGGGTGCGCGGAGCGTTGCTGAGCAGCCGATTCGATTACCCGGCGCGGCGCATTACCGTCAATCTCGCACCGGCCGACCTGCCCAAGGACGGCGGTCGTTTCGACCTGCCGATCGCGATAGGCATCCTGGCCGCCTCCGGTCAGCTGCCGGCCGAGCCGCTCGCCAACCTGGAGTTCGTCGGCGAACTCGCGCTCTCCGGGGCGCTGCGACCGGTGCGCGGTGCGCTGGCCGCCTCGCTCGCGGCACGGGACTCGGAACGGGCGATCGTGGTTGCCGAGGAGAACGGTGCCGAGGCGGCCTTCGTGCCCGGTGCGCAGGTCCATGCGGCCGGTCACCTGCTCGCGGTGACCGCGCACCTGGCCGGCCGAGCGCCGCTGGAACCGGTCACCTCCGCGCGGCCGACGCGTTGCACGACATCGACTCCCGACCTGGTCGACGTGCGAGGACAGGCGCATGCACGACGTGCGCTCGAGGTCGCCGCAGCAGGTGGGCACAGCCTGTTGTTCGTCGGCCCACCGGGCAGCGGCAAGAGCATGCTCGCCAGCCGTCTGCCGTCGATCCTGCCGCCGCTGGAAGGCGAGGAGTTGCTCGAGGTCGCTGCGATCGCCTCGGTCAGCGAGAGCGCGTGGCGGCCAGGCCAGCAGGTGGGTCGACCGTTCCGGGCGCCCCACCATTCGGCATCATCGAGCGCCCTGGTCGGCGGTGGCAGCCTGCCACGGCCAGGCGAGGTGTCGCGCGCCCACCGCGGGGTGTTGTTCCTCGACGAGCTGCCCGAGTTCGAACGGCGCGTGCTCGAGGTCCTGCGCGAGCCGCTCGAGAGCGGTTGCGTGACCATTGCACGTGCCGCACGCAGCGAGACCTTTCCGGCGCGATTCCAGCTGGTGGCGGCGATGAATCCCTGCCCTTGCGGCTACCTTGGCGAGTCTCGCTGCAACTGCCCCGAAGAGGCCGTGCGGCGCTACCGTGCGCGAATCTCAGGCCCGCTGCTCGATCGCATCGACCTGCAGGTCGAGGTGCCTCCGGTCGAGCAGGCTGCGCTGTTCGCTGTGGAGGCCGACGGGGAGTCGAGCGATGCGGTGGCATCGCGCGTGGCACAAGCCCGCGTACGTCAATCCGACCGCCAGGGCAGGTTGAACTGTGAACTCGACGGGGCCGGCCTGAAGTCGGCCTGTGAGCTGGCGACGGAGGGGCAGCAACTCCTCGGTGAGGCGATGCAACGTCTTGGGCTGAGTGCCCGTTCCCTGCACCGCGTGCTGCGCGTGGCGCGCACCGTTGCCGACCTCGCGGGCGAGGAGCGACTGGAGCATGCGCATCTCGCCGAGGCGCTGGGTTACCGAGGATTCGAGCGGGCCGCCGGGTAGGCCGTTTCTGGTACGGCCGTACGCATCCGGGCTAGAATCCACGACCACGCGCCCGTAGCTCAGCTGGATAGAGTGTCGGCCTCCGAAGCCGAAGGTCACAGGTTCGAATCCTGTCGGGCGCGCCATTTTTTCAATGCCTTAAGGCACACCCGCTGAGTTGGAAGTTCTCGCTGGCACACTCCTGGCGCAGTGAGATGCGGCTATGGCTGCAATTCGAAAGCGTGGCACGCGCTGCCACCTGCAGACCCGCAAGACCGGTCAGCCATCCATCACGAATTTCTTCTGACCTTTGGCCCACCTCCTGCACGGGAGGGTGTGGTCACCATACATCGATGAATGGAAACTCGGATCAGCAGACGGCTTCACATGCAGAAGTAATCGAGTATTTCGCCACAGATATTGCGTTTGTAAGCGTCCACGCAGCCCATGCTCACTGGCTGTGGAGATGTGTAGACATCAATCTCGTACACCGGCCCACCTGATTCCCAATACGTTTTGCCGAGGCTGAAGCTGGCCGATCCGAGGACTGACACCAGATCCTGCTGATGGTGACCGATCCATGCCGGGTCTCCAGGGGGGTGCTCGTGATCAGATGCCTCCAATACGGGGCAACTTGCCATTGCGGGCAAAACAACAGCCATCGATAGAGAAATGAGCGAGCACGCAAGTGCCAGCGAATGTTTCACCATCATGCATCCATGCACTGGGTGGCCGTTCAACGGCGTGGGACGATCAAGAATAGAAAGACGGCGGTCGCGTCGAAACCGTTACAAGCACCTGCTGCAGTAATCAATATCAGAATTCAATGTAGGCAAATGCTTACAGGAATCTGCATCTGACCATTTCCGTCCCCATGGCCCGATGAGTTGACACGGTCATTTTCAGACCTGACTTACAGCAGAATCAGTGTGGGCCTACAGCCGATCCATATCCCGATGAGCTAGATTTGATCCTGTCCATCTCGAGCAACCGGATCCAAAACAATGGATGCAGTGATTCTGCTGGGGTTCGTTGCAGTGTCCGTGATCATGGTCACGCTTACCTGGCTGGCACACCGGGAGTACTGACTGGAACGGGCACCCCATCCGTCAGGCTTGCCTGACCGAATCAGAGGTCGGACAGGGACGCGCAGCCAATCGCAAAAAGGAAGTTGCTGAGATGAAGAAGATCAGGATTGCAAAGGCTGCCCCTGAGAGTGCGCCATCATCCAACAGGACCAGGTCTGCCGACGCCTCGCCCCGCAATCGGGCCAAAGTCCTGGTCATCAGGCCGCTACCCCCTGCCAGGCGGCATGGAAAGAGGTAAGCAGGAGTGGCCACCCCGATGACGGACTGTTGGCTAAAGCCTCAACTCTCCCTGCCTGATTTTTCCATGACCGTGAAGGCCTGCTGAGAACGTCTCGTTGGCTCAGCATGTCCCGATCAATTGGCTGGTCGGGGCATTCGATGGCATTTGAGCGGGTACTTGCCAACTGGATGACGAACCGGTTCTCAGCTGGGTTATTCAACTGCATGGAGATGAATTTCCGGCCGGGATCGAAGTGAGGTGTCGGCACAGGGCCGATCCAGGTCGTCGATATTCGACTTGGAAGATCGCAGGTTAGGTGGTTGGCACTGCCGCCCTGAACGGTTCGCCATGATCGGATGATCCCGCAAGGCGTTCACTCTATTTTCGAACGTAGGAAAATCCCCTTAGTAAAGT
>JAACFL010000189.1 GCA_009937385.1 Gammaproteobacteria bacterium
TGCGTGCGAAGTGGCGCTGCTGCAGGCGGCCAACGAACGGGGCGAGATCGCGGCGCGCCGAGTAGTCGGCCGGTGCGATGGTGTCCCACGGCAGTGCGCCGTCGAGGGCGCTCTCGCCCGTCTCCTCGGCGTTGATCAACTCCGGGAAACTGATGTGAGGGACCACGCCCTGGTGCTGGGTGCTGCCACCCGAGACACGGTAGAACTTGGCCATGGTCAGCTTGAGACGCCCGTGGTCGAGGGACTTGAGTGTCTGCACGGTGCCCTTGCCGAAGGTGCGCCCACCGAGGATCAGTCCGCGGTTATAGTCCTTGATGGCCCCGGCGAAGATCTCCGATGCCGACGCGCTGTGGCGGTTGACCAGCACCGCGAGGGGGCCGTCGTAGGCGTAGGCCGAGTCGGGATCGCGCATCACCGCGACCCGGCCGTGGGCATTGCGGATCTGCACCGTGGGTCCACCGCGGATGAACAGGCCGGTCAGCGCGTTCGCTTCCTCCAGCGAGCCGCCACCGTTGTTGCGCAGGTCGATCAGCACCCCGTCGATATGTTCCTCGATGAACCGGTTGAGGATGCGTGTCACGTCACGCGTGGTGTTGACGTAGAAGGTGGGCAGGCGGATCACGCCGATGCGGAAGCGTTCGCCTTCGTGATCCAGGTCGAGGACCCGTGAACTCGCCGCCTGGTCCTCGAGACGCACGGTGTCGCGTCGCAGCATGACCATCCGGGTCATGTGGTCGTCGACCGCGTCGGCGGGGATGATCTCGAGGCGTACGACGGTGTCCTTGGGGCCGCGGATCAGGCGCACCACCTCGTCGAGGCGCCAGCCCACGATGTCCACCAGCTCGCCGTCCTCGCCCTGGCCGACCGAGACGATGCGGTCCGAGGGCTTGAGCTGCTTGGACAGGAAGGCCGGGCCACCGGGTATCACCCGGACGATCTTGGTGTACTCGTTCTCGAGCTGCAGCGCGGCGCCGATCCCCTCGAGCGAGAGATTCATGTCGATGGAGAAGTCCTCCGAGCGACGTGGCGACATGTAGGCGGTGTGAGGGTCGAAGTTGTACGCGAGCGAGTTGATGAACGCCTGGAAGGCGTCCTCGCTGCGGCTCTGCGCGAGTCGCTTGAGCTGGCTCTGGTAACGCCGGGTCAGCAGGGTGGCGATCTCGTCGTCGGGCTTGTCGGTCAGGCGCAGGCCGAGGACCGCGTTCTGCAGGCGCGCCAGCCAGAGCTGCTGCTGGGCGGCGCTGTCGGTGGGCCAGGCCGCCTCGCTGCGATCGATCTCCACGCTGGCCTCGCCCGAGAAGTCCATGTCACCCAAGCCGTTTTCGAGACGGTTGACCATGAATGCGAGCTGCTCGGCCAGGCGACGCTGGAAACGGTTGTAGATCGCGAACGCCTGTTCGAGCTCTCCATCGCGCAGCATGTCGTCGAAGCGCAGGCGGAGGGCCTCGAACTCATCGATGTCGGCCACGGTGAAGTAGATGCGGCCCGGATCGAGCACCTCGAGGTAACGATCGAAGGCGCGGCTCGAGAGCGTGTCGTCGAGGGAAATCTTGCGATAGTGTCCGCGCGTCAGTCGCTTGACGACGTCGAGGGCGGTTTCGGCGTGAACCTCCTCGGGCTCCAGCATGCGGGTGTAGTCACCCGGCGCGACGCGGGCCGAGGCCTGACCGCAGGCCAGGATGAAGAGCAGGAGGAGGCAGGCTGTGACGTAATGGTTTGGCATGACCGGTTCGGGCGCGCATCGGGGTGGCGTCCGTCTCGATAGTGACCGGCCTGCATCACGGAAGTTCACGATCGCGAGTATAACCCACTGGGTCGCTAGGGTATGCCTGTCGCCTGTCAGGGTCCGGTTGGCTATCATCTGCGGCCCGCAAGGCCCGCCGGAGGGCGTCGGATGCGTGTCCACCTGCAGATGCTCGGCTGCCGCCTCAACGAGGCGGAACTCCAGGGCTGGGCGCGCGAGTTCGCCACCGTGGGCCATGAGATGGTGTCGCGTGCTGCCGATGCCGATCTCGTGGTCCTCAACACCTGTGCCGTCACCGCCGAGGCGGCGCGCAAGTCACGCCAGCAGATCCGACGTGCGAGGCGCCAGAACCCTGAGGCGCGGCTGGTGGTGACCGGCTGCTACAGCACCCTGGAACAGGAGCGGGCTGGAGCCGAGCCCGGGGTCGAGCAGGTGATCGACAACCGCGACAAGGCCCGTCTCGTCCAGCTGGTCGATCCCGTGGGCACGGGGGCAACCCGGTCGGTCGAGGTGGCCGGCCCACGTTTGAGGCGCGGACGGGACCGCGCCTTCGTCAAGATCCAAGATGGCTGCCGCTACAGCTGCGCCTACTGCATCGTGACCGTGGCGCGCGGCGAAGAGGTGAGCCGACCCGCCACGCAGATCGTCGAGGAGGTCGCGGCGCTGCATGCCGCCGGGGTCAACGAGGTGGTGCTGAGCGGCGTGCATGTGGGTGGCTACGGCGATGAGCTCGGGGAGTCCCTGGCCGGGCTGGTCGGGAGGTTGCTGGCCGAGACCGGAATACCCCGTCTGCGCCTTGCTTCCGTCGAGCCCTGGGCGGTCGACGGGGCGCTGCTCGACTGTTTCGCCGACCGGAGGTTGATGCCGCACCTCCACCTTCCCCTGCAGAGTGGGGCCGATCCCGTGCTGCGGCGCATGGCGCGGCGTTGCCGGCGTGACGACTTCCTGCGCCTGGTCGAACGGGTTCGCACCGCGGTGCCGGGGATCAACCTGACGACGGATGTGATCGCCGGCTTCCCGGGCGAGAGCGAGGCGGACTGGGCGCAGACGGTGTCATTGGTCGAGGCGATGGAGTTCGGTGACCTGCACGTCTTCCCGTTCTCCCCTCGAGCCGGAACGCGTGCGGCACGGCTGCCTGACCCGGTGCCCGAATCGACGCGCCATGCCCGTGCGAGAGAGCTGCTCGAACTCGGCGCGCGCCTTCGCAGGCGCCATCTCGAGGCCCAGGTCGGTCGCGTCAGCGAGGTGCTGATCGAGGGCGATGGCCAAGTGGCTGCCAACACCGGATACACGCCCGACTTCCTGCGGGTAGTCCTCGAGGGGTCGCTCGATGCCATGCAGCGCGGCAGCGTGGTCCCGGTCCGACTGCTGGAAATCGACCCCCGGGGGGCGGCGCTCAGGGGGGCGGTATGCGCCTGAGCAGGGCCCACCGGACGCTGGGTATGGCATCGTGATCAGGGACTTCCAGCGTGCGTTTGGCGACCTTCTGACGCCGCGCTTCCTGCTGCTGTCGCTGCTGCCGCTGGTGGTGGTCCTGCCGCTGGTCGTCGTGGCGCTCACGTCGCTGAGCGGTGGCGTGGCCGATCTCTGGCAGGGTGGGGCAGCCGACAGCAACTGGCTGGCCGACTGGGTGGCCACCTGGCCATGGGTTGGGGGGATCGCCGATTACGCGTGGGTGCGCGGTCTTCTCGGTCTCGTCGGGGCGGTCGCCGGCTGGCTTCTTGTTGTGCTCGGGGCGCTGTTCCTCGCCGTGGCCGTGGTCGGCCTGCTGACGCCCTACATCGTCGGCGAGGTGCGCAGGCGACACTATCCCGGGACCCCCGCCGTGGAAGGTGCAGGCGTCATCACATACCTGCTGTTCTTGTTGAAATCGTTGGTGGTTTTCTTAGGTTTGGGGCTGTTGGCACTGCCACTGCTGTTCCTGCCTGGCGTCAACCTGCTGGCGATCAACCTGCCCTTCTATTACTGGTTCCACCGCCTGCTGTCCTGGGACGTGCTCGAGGCCGCTTGCCCTAGGGATGCGCAGCCGGGTTCGGGCCGGCCGGCGCGGCTCTCCCTCGCCAGCCGCACGCTGGCGCTCTATGTGCTGTCGCTGGTGCCGCTCCTGGGCCTGCTGTTGCAGGTCTTCTTCGTGCTGGTACTGAGCCACCACGTGCTGCAGCACGCCTCGCGGGCCGGCAGCGAACGTGTCGCGATGCCGCGCGAGAGTTGACCTGTCACCCGTTTGCGGGGGGCAGGGGCGGGGTGGATAATCGATTGCCCGGATGGATGGTGGCGCGGCTAGCGCGGGAGGAAGGGACGACATGGCCAACCAGATAGAGAGCTTGCTCGGCGCCGAGGCGGAATCGCTGCTCGGCCACACCTGCCAGGGCATTCCTCGCGACCGGCTGCACCTGCCGGGCCCCGACTTCGTCGATCGTGTCGTCATCCAGTCGGACCGCTCGCCCGTGGTGATGCGCAACCTCCAGGGGCTGTTCGACCACGGCCGTCTCGGCGGGACAGGCTACCTGTCGATCCTGCCGGTCGACCAGGGCATCGAGCACTCCGGCGGCGCGTCGTTCGCCCCGAATCCGCTCTACTTCGATCCCGAGAACATCGTGCGCCTGGCCATCGAGGGTGGCTGCAACGCGGTCGCCTCGACACTTGGCGTGCTCGGCTCGGTGGCGCGGCGCTACGCCCACCGCATCCCGTTCCTGGTCAAGCTCAACCACAACGAGCTGCTGACCCAGCCGACGCTCCATGACCAGACGCTGTTCGCCAGCGTGCAGCAAGCCTACGAACTCGGCGCGGTCGCGGTCGGCGCGACCGTCTACTACGGTTCGCCGGAGTCACGGCGCCAGATCCAGGAGATCAGCGAGGCGTTCGCCTACGCACACGAACTCGGCATGGTGACCTTCCTGTGGGCCTACCTGCGCAACAGCGGCTTCAAGAAGGACGGCCAGGCCAATCACCTCGCCGCCACCATCGAGGCCGACATCGTCAAGCAGAAGCAGGCCGAGACCAACGGCGGCTTCACCGCGATCGGTTTCGGCAAGACCCACCCCAGGGTCTACGATGAGCTGACCAGTGACCACCCGGTCGACCTGGTCCGCTACCAGGTCGCCAACTGCTACATGGGACGCGCCGGGCTGATCAACTCGGGCGGGGCCTCGGGCAGCGACGACCTGGCCCAGGCGGTGCGCACCGCGGTCATCAACAAGCGTGCCGGCGGCATGGGGCTGATTTCGGGGCGTAAGGCGTTCCAGAAGCCGATGGAAGAAGGCGTCGCGCTGCTGCATGCGATCCAGGACGTCTACCTGGCCGATGCGGTCACGATCGCCTGAGCCACGGTGGTCTTGCGCCAGTTGCCTCCGGAAGAGCTAAACTGAGGTTTCGGTGGTGGGCCGCAGCGGTCTGCCAACGACGATCGGTCAGGAGGATAGGACACCATGGATAAGGTCGAGACATTGCAGGACACCGACCTGTTCGGCGGACTCGATGCCCAGGTGCTGGGCGAGATCGCCGAATTCTGCGAGCCGCTGCACCTCGCCGACGGAGGCCTGCTGATCGCGGAGGGACGGCCGCAGACCCCGGATCTCTACCTGGTGGTCGAGGGCGAGTTCGACGTGATCACCCGACACCCGGCGAAGCCGGACGAGCGCATGACCCTCGGCAACCTCGACTACGAGGTGGTCGGGGAGATCGCCTGGCTGACCGGGGCCACGCGCAGCGCCACGGTGCGCTGTCGCGGTGACCTGGTGGCGCTGCGTATCGATGGCGCGAGCCTCATGAGCTACCTCGAGGAACACCGCGACACCGGCTTCGAGGTGATGCGACGCATGATGCGTGCCCTGGCACAGAAACTGATCGACGCGAATTTCTTCCTGATGTGACGCCCTGGCGGTCAACAGGGCAACGAACGAAGAGGTAATGGACGATGGGTATCCTCGATGATCTGAAGAAAGAGGCCGAGAGCAAGAAGGCCCAGGAAGATCAGGAAGAACTGGTCAAGGAAGAACGCGAACGCTTCATGCAAGAGGTGCTCGATCCCGCGATGCGTGGCCTGTTCAACTTCAGCCATGACCTCGCGAAACACCTGAACTACATCAAGCCGGACATCACCGTGCAATTCCGGCTCCCCGGGGTACGCAACGTCCAGGATTTCAAGCA
>JAACFL010000028.1 GCA_009937385.1 Gammaproteobacteria bacterium
TGAGCCACGACCTCCTCGCCACCGCCATCTCCCGCGACGGCAGCCACGAGTACTTCCTGACCCGCCACCTGGTGCGTTTCGGCGACGTCGACCCGGCCGGGATCGCCTACTTCCCGCGCATCCACGAGTACCTCCACGAGGCGTTCGAGAACCTCTGGGAGGAGTACATCGGGGTGCGCTATTACCACCTGATCCAGCACCAGCGGGTCGCGTTCCCGATGGTGCGCTCGGAGGTCGACTTCCTGCACCCGCTGCGCTTCGGTGACCGGCCGATCGTGCGCGTCACCTGCTACCACCTCGGGCGCAGCTCGCTCGGCCTGCGTTACCTGTACGAGGTGGAGGGACGCACCTGCGTCGACGCGCGCATGACCACGGTCTGCGTCGAGACGCGCAGCCTCAAGAGCCAGCCGATCCCCGCGCACTACCGCGCACGCTTCGAGCGCATCTACACGCCGCTGCCCGACGCCTCGTCCTGAACCGAGGGCGCGAGCCGGCCCCGGTCTTCCTGCTGCAACCGCCACAGCGTGGCGTAGAGCCCGCCGGTCGCGAGCAGTTCGGCGTGGCGCCCACGCTCGCCGATGCGACCGCCGTCCATGACCAGGATCTCGTCGGCGTCGATCACGGTCGACAGGCGATGGGCGATGACCAGCGTGGTGCGCTGCTCGGCGGCCTGGGCGAGCGCGGTCAGGATCACCCGTTCCGATTCGGAGTCGAGGCTCGACGTGGCTTCGTCGAAGACCATGATCGGCGGATCCTTGAGCAGTGCGCGGGCGATCGCGACACGCTGTTTCTCGCCGCCCGAGAGTTTCAGGCCACGCTCGCCGACCACGGTGTCGTAGCCGTCGGGCAGGCTGGCGATGAAGCCGTCGAGGTGGGCGAGTTGTGCGGCGCGCTCGACCGCGTCCTGCCCAGCCGCCGGATCGCCATAGGCGATGTTGTAGAAGAGGGTGTCGTTGAACAGCACGGTGTCCTGCGGGACGATGCCGATCGCCGCGCGCACGCTCTGCTGGGTGACGTCGCGCAGGTCCTGGCCGTCGATGGCGATGCGCCCGCCGGTGACGTCGTAGAAGCGGAACAGCAACCGCGCGAGGGTCGACTTGCCGGCCCCGCTCGGGCCGATCACCGCCACCTTGCGCCCGGCCGGGATGGTGAAATCGACCTCGTGCAGGATCGGCCGCTCCGGCTGGTAGCCGAACGCGACCCGCTCGAAGCGCACCTCGCCACGCTCGAGGCGCAGCGGCGGCGCGTCGGGCCGGTCGCGGATCTCCGGCTCGCGCTGGAGCAGGCGCAGCATGGCATCGAGGTCGGAGAGCGCGTGCTGCAGCTGGCTGTAGACGATGCCGAGGAAACCGAGTGGCAGGAACAGCTGCAGCAGCAGGCCGTTCACCAGCACCAGGTCGCCGAGGGTGAGCTCGCCGGTCGCCACCCCTTGCCCCGCGAGCAGCATCACCGCGGTCACCGCGACGGCGATCACCGCCCCCTGCACGACGTTGAGAAGTGACAGCGAGGTCTGACTGCGCACCGCGGCGTCTTCCCAGTCGTGCAGGTAGTCGGCGTAGTGGCTCAGCTCGTGCCGTTCGTTGCCGAAGTACTTGACCGTCTCGTACAGCGCGTTCATGCGCGCGCGAAACGGCATGCGCCAGCGGGTGATCGCGAACGTCGAGACGATGTAGACCGCGACCGCGCCAAAGGTGATCAGCGTGTACCACGGGTCGTAGCTGGAGAGCAGGATCGCCGCGACCAGCGCGAACTCGGCGAGCACCGGCAGGATGCTGAACGCGAGGTAGTTGAGCAGGCTGCTGAGGCTGCGCGTGCCACGCTCGATGTCGCGTGACAACGCCCCCGTGCGTCGCTCCAGGTGGTAGCGCAGCGACAGGTCGTGCAGGTGGTGGAGCACCTTCTCCGAGGCGTGGCGCATCACGCCATGGCGCACCCGCGCGAACAGCGCATCGCGCAGCTCGTTGAACGCCGAGCTGGCCAGGCGCAGCGCGCCGTAGGCGAGGAACAGCGCCACCGGCAGGGCAACCGCGGCCTCCTGCGCTCCCTCGAGATGATCGAAGATCTCCTTGAGCGCCAGTGGCACGCCGACCGTGGCCAGTTTCGCCAGCAGCAGGCTGGCGAGCGCCAGCAACGCCCGGCCGCGGTAGGGCCAGAGGTAAGGCAGCAGGCCACGAAGGGTGCGCAGGTCATCGCGCTCGCCTTCGGGCAGGGTGGTGTGGCGACGGTACATCGGATTCGGGTCGGGCGTGGCCCGGGACGGCGATCTATACTCGGGAGTCAGAAGTGCCCAATGATACAAGGCCGAAGGAGGCGCCCGTGAAACCAACGGAAGAAGAGCTCGCCGCGGCGTTCGCCGTGGCCAATAAAATGCGTGAAGAGGGCGACCCAGATCATGTCCACAAGGTGCTGGCGTACCTGCTGTACCGCACGGAGATCCTCGAGAACCTCACCACCCACGCCGTGCGCTACGTCAAGTTCGGCATGGATGAGCACGAGCACAGCCTGATGATCAAGGCGGTCGATCGCCTGCGCGAGTTCGACACGCATCAGTCCGGCGAGGAGTCCGAGGAGATGGGCCTCGGTTGAAGCAAGTCGCAAGCCTACTGATTTAAAGGACTTTTTCTGCCCAAGATGGGTTTCTCGTGTGGTGCCTACGGGGTATACTCCAGCCCTTGAAGTCGGATGCCGATGTCCCCATCGTGACCGACGGTAACCCGGCTGTGCGAGGAGCGCGATGCCCATCTACGAATACCGCTGCGATCACTGCGGCCACGAGCTCGAGGCCATCCAGAAGATGAGCGACCCGGTGCTCGAATCCTGCTCGAGCTGCGGCCAGGACGCCCTCAAGCGGCTGATCTCGGCTCCGTCGTTCCGCCTCAAGGGCGGTGGCTGGTACGAGACCGACTTCAAGAAGGACGGCAAGCGCAACGTCCACGAGGGCGACTCGGGCAAGGGCAGCAAGTCCACGCCGCCGTGCGCGGCGACCGGCACCTGCCCTGCCACCTCGTCGGGCGACTGACGCCCACCAGCTCCCGTCGCCCGCACCGCACTCGGTTGCGCCCCCGCGGTGGGGGTCCTACCATTCGCGCCTTTACCCGACGCCCGGAACGCCGCCATGCGCAGCCATTACTGCGGTGAGGTCAACGCCTCCCATATCGACCAGACCGTGACCCTGTGCGGTTGGGTCCACCGTCGCCGTGACCACGGCGGCGTGATCTTCATCGATCTGCGCGACCGCGAAGGCCTCGCGCAGGTGGTGATCGATCCCGACACCCACGACGCCTTCGCGCTGGCCGAGCGGGTGCGCAACGAATACGTGCTCAAGGCGACCGGCCGCGTGCGCCGTCGTCCGGAGGGCACCGAAAACCCGGCGCTGCCCAGCGGCGAGATCGAGGTGCTGTGCAGCGAGCTCGAGATCCTCAACCACGCCGAAACCCCGCCGTTCGTCATCGAGGACGATTCCGACGTCAACGAGGACGTGCGCCTGCGCTACCGCTACGTCGACCTGCGCCGGCCGATGATGCAGCAGCGCCTGCGCCTGCGCACCGCCGTGACCCGTGCGCTGCGCCGCTTCCTCGACGACGAGGGGTTCTACGACATCGAGACCCCGTTCCTGACCAAGGCGACACCCGAGGGCGCGCGCGACTTCCTGGTGCCCAGCCGCCTGCAGGCGGGCGCGTTCTACGCGCTGCCGCAGTCGCCGCAGCTGTTCAAACAGTTGCTCATGGTCTCCGGCTTCGATCGCTACTACCAGATCGTGCGCTGCTTCCGCGACGAGGACCTGCGCGCCGACCGCCAGCCCGAGTTCACCCAGCTCGACGTCGAGACCTCGTTCATGGACGAGGACGGCATCATGACGCTGATGGAGCGCATGGTGCGCGAGCTGTTCCGCGAGGTGCTCGAGGAGGCGCTGCCGGAGCCGTTCCCACGCATGAGCTACGCCGAGGCGGTGCGCCGTTTCGGCACCGATCGCCCCGACCTGCGCATCCCCCTCGAGCTGATCGACATCGGAGACCTGCTCGCCGGTGTCGAGTTCAAGGTCTTCGCCGGGCCGGCCAACGACCCCGAAGGACGCGTCGCCGCGCTGCGCCTGCCGGCCGGCGGCGAGCTCACGCGCAAAGAGATCGACGACTACACCAAGTTCGTCGGCATCTATGGCGCCAAGGGACTGGCCTACATCAAGGTCAACGACCTCGCGCAGGGCCGCGAGGGGCTCCAGTCGCCGATCCTCAAGTTCCTGCCCGACGCGGTGGTCAGCGAGATCATGGCGCGCACCGGCGCGCAGAATGGCGACCTGGTCTTCTTCGGTGCCGACAAGGCGCGCGTGGTCAACGAATCGCTCGGTGCGCTGCGCGTGCGTCTCGGCGAGGATCGCGGCCTGGTCGAGCGCGGCTGGCGCCCGGTCTGGGTGGTCGACTTCCCGATGTTCGAGTGGGATCCCCAGCAGAAGCGCTGGGACGCGCTGCACCACCCGTTCACCGCGCCGCAGGTCGACGACCCCGAGGCGCTGCTCGCCGAGCCCGGTGCGGCGCTGTCACGCGCCTACGACATGGTGATCAATGGCACCGAGGTGGGGGGTGGCTCGGTGCGTATCCACCGCTCGGAGACGCAGGCGGCGGTCTTCTCGCTGCTTGGCCTCGGCGAGGAGGAGGCGCGGGAGAAGTTCGGCTTCCTGCTCGACGCGCTGAAGTACGGCGCGCCGCCGCACGGTGGCATCGCGTTCGGCCTCGACCGGATGGTGATGCTGATGACCGGCGCCAGCTCGATCCGCGACGTCATTGCGTTCCCCAAGACCCAGTCGGCCAGCTGCCCATTGACGCAGGCCCCGGCCGCGGTGTCGGCGCTGCAGCTCGACGAGCTCAACCTGCGGGTGCGCCACCCGGCCTGAGAGCTCGTGAAGAAATCTGCCGTGCACTCCGATCGCGGCGCGGGCAGCGCCCAGCGCCCAGCGCCTCGCCTATCCACGTGATACCTCTGGTCGCTGCGCGCCGTCCGCGTTGCGCTCGATGCGCTCGCGACGACGTTTCCACCACCTCTGAATCCCGATGACCGGTATGACGGCACGCGAGCATTACAAGCGGCCGGTGTCGGTGCTGGTGGTGGTGACCACCCCGGCCGGCGAGGCGCTGCTGCTGCGCCGCCGTGAGCCGGCGGATTTCTGGCAGTCGGTGACGGGCAGCCTCGGGTGGGACGAGGCGCCCGGGGTGGCCGCGGCACGCGAGTTACGCGAGGAGACCGGCATCGTGGCGGAGCCGCGTGCGACCGGGCAGGTCAACCGCTTCCCGATCGCGCCGGCCTGGCGCGCGCGCTACCACCCGGACGACGCGATGAACGAAGAGCACGTGTTCGTGGTCCATCTTGCGGAGCGGGTGCCAGTGGTGCTGTCGGCCGACGAACACACCGAGTCCGCCTGGTTAGAGCGTGCCGAGGCCCTCGCGCGTGCCTCGTCGTGGACCGATCGCGAGGCGCTTAAAACCTTGGTGCCATTGGGTTGACACCTATTTTGCGGCGCAGCAACATCGAACGCCGACTCGCCATGAACCGATGCCAGCCACGGAGCCGAAGCCCGCGATGAGCCAGTCTGCCCTCGCCCTGCAACACTTCGCCGACCTCGACGACGCCGATTGCGAGGCGCGCATCCGCACCGCGCGCGAGGCGCTGGGCGACCGCGTCGTGATCCTCGGGCACCACTACCAGCGCGAGGAGGTGTTCCGCCACGCCGACCACGCCGGCGACTCGCTGAAGCTCTCGCGCATGGCTGCCGAGTCGAACGCCGAGTTCATCGTGTTCTGCGGCGTCCACTTCATGGCCGAGGTGGCCGACATCCTGTCGCGCCCGGAGCAGACGGCGATCCTGCCCGACATGGCGGCCGGCTGCTCGATGGCGGACATGGCCAACCTGGCGAAGGTCGAGCGTGCCTGGCGCGAGCTCGGCCGCGTGCTCGACGTGGAGCAGAGCGTCACGCCGGTCACCTACATCAACTCGGCGGCCGATCTCAAGGCGTTCTGTGGCCGCCACGGCGGCAGCGTCTGCACCTCCAGCAATGCGCGCCAGATCCTCGACTGGTCGTTCGCCAGGCGCGACAAGATCCTGTTCTTCCCCGACCAGCACCTCGGGCGCAACACCGGCCACGCGATGGGCATCCCGCTGGAGCAGATGGTCACCTGGGATTTCGACAAGCCGCTGGGCGGCCTGACCGAGCAGCAGATCCGCGACGCGCGGATGATCCTCTGGAAGGGCTTCTGCTCGGTGCACCAGATGTTCCTGCCCGAGCATGTCGACCGGTTCCGTGCCGAGCATCCCGACGGCAAGGTGATCTCCCACCCGGAGTGCTCGTTCGAGGTGTGCCAGAAGTCCGACGTCGTCGGTTCGACCGAGACCATCATCCGCACCGTCAAGGCCTCGCCATCCGGCTCGCGCTGGCTGGTCGGGACCGAGCTCAACCTGGTCAACCGGCTGCACCGCGAGGTGCAGGCCGAGGGCAAGGTGGCCGAGTTCATGTCGCCGACGGTGTGCATGTGCTCGACCATGTTCCGCATCGATCCGCAGCACCTCGCCTGGGTGCTCGAGAGCCTGGTCGCCGGCGACGCGGTCAATCGCGTCCAGGTCCCGGTCGAGGAGGCGGCGCAGGCGCGCACCGCGCTCGAACGCATGCTCGCCGCCTCGCCCTGAGACCCTTCCCGTGACCTCTCCGCCCCGGGTCGTGCTGCTGCATGGCCTGTGGATGCCGGCGCTGTCGATGGGCCTGCTCGGACGTCGCCTGCGTGCGGCCGGCTTTGCCACCGTGGCCCCGGCCTGGTGGCCACGCCGCGACGGGGTCGCTGTGAGCGCCGCGCGCCTGCATGACGAACTCGGTGACGGGCCGTCGCTGTTCGTCGGCCACAGTCTCGGCGGCCGCCTGGCGCTGGCACTGGCCGCGCTGCGCGACGGGCGGCCGTGCCGGGTCGTTGCCCTCGGCACCCCGTTCCTCGGCAGCCTCGCCGGGCAGCGCCTCGACCGCGTCGCGCCGGGCCACTGGCTGCTCGAGCGTGCTGCGCCCGATGTCACCATGGCATCGACCGGGGAGCTTCCCGGGAGCATCGAACTCGGCGTGGTGGCCGGAACCCGCCCGCTCGGCCTCGGCCGGCTGGTCACCCGGGTCGCCGGGCCGAGTGACGGTACGGTGCGCGTCGACGAGACCCGGCACCCGGGCGTCACGGAGTGGTTGGCGCTGCGCGAGACCCATCTGAGCCTGTTGGCCTCATGGCGGGTGGCGAGCGCCTGCGCCGGCTTCCTGCAAGAAGGTAAATTTCCAGTAAAACTCCACGATTTGTGACCTGGTTCGGCTGACCCTGCGTTCGGCGCGGTGATAAACTGCCTCGAACGCGAATACTTACCCCGAGGGATCGATGGCCGGTCACAGCAAGTGGGCCAATATCAAGCACCGGAAGGCTGCCCAGGACGCCAAGCGCGGCAAGCTCTTCACCAAGCTGATCCGGGAAATCACGGTTTCCGCCAAGATCGGTGGCGAGGATGCCGATGCCAATCCGCGGCTGCGCGCGGCGATCGACAAGGCGCTCGCCGCGAACATGTCCAAGGACGTGGTGGCGCGCGCGATCAAGCGCGGTGCCGGTGGCCAGGACGGCGAGGACTACGCCGAAATCCGCTACGAGGGCTACGGGCCGGGCGGGGTGGCGGTGATGGTCGATTGCCTGACCGACAACCGCAACCGCACCGTTGCCGACGTGCGCCACGCGTTCACCAAGTGCGGCGGCAACCTCGGCACCGACGGTTCGGTCGCCTACCTGTTCACCAAGGTCGCCCAGTTCGCCCTGCCCGCGGGCAGCGACGAGGAGCGGGTCATGGAGGTCGCGCTCGAGGCCGGGGCCGACGACGTGCAGACCCTCGACGACGGCAGCGTCGAGGTGCTCGCCGACCCGGAGGGCTTCGTGGACCTCAACCACGGCCTCCAGCAGGCCGGTTTCGCGCCCGAGGTCGCGGAGGTCACCATGCGCGCCTCGACCAGTGTCGACGTCGACCGCGACAGCACCGAGTCGCTGCTGCGCCTGCTCGACATGCTCGAGGATCTCGACGACGTGCAGAACGTCTACTCGAACGCCGAATTCGACGATGCCGTGCTGGCCGAACTCGGTGACTGAGCGCCTCGTCACACCTCCTGCGACGGGTCGGCGATGACCCGAATCCTCGGCATCGACCCAGGTTCACGCATCACCGGCTACGGCGTGGTCGAGTTCGACGGCCCGCGCAGCCGCTACGTCGCGAGTGGCACGGTGCGCTGCGCCGACGGCGACCTGCCCGCGCGACTCAACGAGATCTTCACCGGTCTGCGCGAAGTGATCGCCACCCACGCCCCCGACGAGAGCGCCATCGAGCAGGTGTTCATGCACCGCAACGCCGATTCGGCGCTGAAGCTCGGCCAGGCGCGCGGTGCGGCGATCTGCGCCTGCACCAGCCACGACCTGGCCATCGGCGAGTACACCCCGCGCCAGATCAAGCAGGCCGTGGTCGGCACCGGTGCCGCGACCAAGGTCCAGGTCCAGGAGATGGTCCGGCGGCTGCTGGAGCTGCCGGCCGCGCCACCGAGCGATGCCGCCGACGCGCTCGCGGTGGCGCTCACCCACGGCCAGGCGCGCCAGCTCACCGAGCGGATCGGCGCCGTTGGCGGCCTGCGGGCCGGGAGGATGCGATGATCGGACGCCTGCGCGGTACCCTGCTGAACAAGCAGCCCCCGACGCTGCTGATCGAGGTCGGTGGGATCGGCTACGACGTCGAGGCCCCGTTGTCGACCTTCGCCGTGTTGCCGGCGGTCAACCAGGAGGCGATCCTGCACACCCACCTCGCGGTGCGCGAGGATGCCCAGGTGCTCTACGGCTTCGCCACGCTCGCCGAGCGCGACCTGTTCCGGGACCTGATCAAGGTCAGCGGCATCGGCGCCAAGCTGGCACTGACCATCCTTTCCGGGACCGACGCCGACGAGCTGGCGCGCTGCGTCCACGACGACGACGTCGCCGCGCTGACCCGCCTGCCCGGCATCGGGCGCAAGACCGCGCAGCGGCTGCTGGTCGAGCTGCGTGACCGCATGCCGAGCGACCCGGCAGGCGCGACCGGTGGCGATGGCGCGGGCCGCCCGCAGAGTCCCGAGAACGACGCCCGCGAGGCGCTGATCTCACTCGGCTTCAAGCCCGACGATGCCGCGCGCCGCCTGCGCGAGGTGGCCGACCCGAGCCTGTCGGCCGAGGAGCTGATCCGGCGTGCGCTGCAGGCCACGGTGCGTGGGTAGCGTGCGGCACAGCGCGGGGATGCGCGCATGATCGAGCCCGACCGCCTGGTCGCGCCGGCCGCCACGCCCGAGGAGGAGTCGCTGGAGCGCGCCATCCGGCCGAAGCGGCTCGCCGACTACATCGGCCAGCCGGCGGTGGTCGAGCAGATGGAGATCTTCATCGGCGCGGCGCGTAACCGCGGCGAAGCGCTCGACCACGTGCTGATCTTCGGCCCACCCGGACTCGGCAAGACCACGCTGGCGCACGTCATCGCCCACGAGATGGGCGTGGGCCTGCGCCACACCTCCGGCCCGGTGCTCGAGCGCCCCGGCGACCTCGCCGCGCTGCTGACCAACCTCGAGCCAAACGACGTGCTGTTCGTCGACGAGATCCATCGCCTCAGCCCGGTGGTCGAGGAGATCCTCTACCCGGCCATGGAGGATCGCCAGATCGACATCATGGTTGGCGAGGGCCCGACCGCGCGCTCGATCAAGCTCGACCTCGCGCCGTTCACGCTGGTCGGCGCGACGACCCGCGCCGGGCTGCTGACCTCGCCGCTGCGCGATCGCTTCGGCATCGTCCAGCGCCTCGAGTTCTACGCCCCGGAAGAGCTGGGGCGCATCGTGCGCCGCTCGGCGGGCATCCTCGAGATGCCGGTCGACGACGACGGCGCGACCGAGATCGCACGCCGTGCGCGCGGCACGCCGCGCATCGCCAACCGGCTGCTGCGTCGGGTGCGCGACTTCGCGGAGGTGCGCGCCGACGGCCGCGTGACGCGCGACGTGGCACGCGACGCCATGGCCCTGCTGCACGTCGACGACAACGGCTTCGATGCCCTCGACCGGCGGCTGCTGATGGCGGTGATCGACAAGTTCGGTGGCGGTCCGGTCGGTGTCGACAACCTCGCCTCGGCGCTCGGCGAGGAGCGCGGCACCATCGAGGACGTGCTCGAGCCCTACCTGATCCAGCAGGGCTACATGATGCGCACGCCACGCGGTCGCGTCGCCACGCCGCGCGCCTACCGCCACTTCGGGCTTCCCGCGCCGGCCGCGGCGGTCGACCAGACGCCGCTGCCCGGCCTGTTCGAGGGTACGGAGCCGACGGGTGAGTGACGCCGCGTTCAACTGGCCGGTGCGGGTCTACTACGAGGACACCGACAGCGGCGGTGTCGTCTACTACGCGAACTACCTCAAGTTTCTCGAGCGCGCGCGCACCGAGTGGCTGCGCGTGCGCGGCTTCGACCAGGCCCGGCTCGCCAGCGAGCGTGGCCTGCTGTTCGCGGTGCGCGAGGTGCACCTCGACCTGCGTCGCCCGGCGCGTCTGGACGACCGCCTGCAGGTCAGCGCCGAAGTCGCCGAGCGGCGCGGCGCGAGCCTCACCTTCGCCCAGGCGGTCACCCGCGAGGGCGAGGACGATCCGCTGTGCCGGGGGCGCGTGCGGGTCGCCTGCCTCGACGCCGACGGCTTCCGGCCACGCCCCCTTCCCGACGACCTCGTAGCGGAGATTGCCCGGTGACCACCGACCTTTCGATCGTTCACCTGTTCCTCGGCGCCAGCCCGATCGTCCAGCTGGTGATGCTGGCACTGCTCGTGGTGTCGCTGCTCTCGTGGTTCGTGATCTTCCACCGCGGCAAGGTGCTGCGCTGGGCGCGACGCGACGCCGACGCCTTCGAGCAGCGCTTCTGGTCCGGCACCGAGCTCGGCGCGCTGTTCAAGGAGATCAGCCGCGACGACTACCAAGCCAGCGGCATGGAGCGCATCTTCGAGGCCGGCTTCCGCGAGTTCGCGCGGTTGCGGCGCAAGGAGGGCGGCACCGGCCAGGCGACCATCGAGGGCGCGCAGCGCGCCATGCGCGTGGCCCTGATGCGCGAGAACGACGCCCTCGAGCACCACCTGTCGTTCCTGGCCACGGTCGGCTCCACCAGCCCTTACGTCGGCCTGTTCGGCACCGTGTGGGGCATCATGAACTCCTTCCGCGCGCTCGGTAACGTGCAGCAGGCGACCATCGCGATGGTCGCGCCGGGCATCGCCGAGGCGCTGGTCGCGACCGCCATGGGGCTGTTCGCGGCGATCCCCGCGGTGATCGCCTACAACCGCTTCGCCAACGACGCCGAGCGCCTCGGCAACCGCTACGAGAACTTCCTCGAGGAGTTCGCCGCGGTGCTGCAGCGCCAGGCCGGCACCTGAGCCGCGCCGGGAACCGCCGATGGCCCGCACCCGCATCCGCCGCAGACCGATGTCCGAGATCAACGTCGTGCCCTACATCGACGTCATGCTGGTGCTGCTGGTGATATTCATGATCACCGCGCCGCTGCTCAGCCAGGGGGTCAAGGTCGATCTGCCGCGTGCCAGTGCCGAGCCGCTGCCGCCGGAGGCGCTCGAGCCGCTGGTGCTGACCGTCGACGCCGCGGGGCGCTACTACCTCAACGTCGGCGGCACCGGCGAGACCGAGCCGGTCGAGCTCGAGACGCTGCTCGCGCGCGTCGCAGCGGTGCTGCGCCACAAGCCCGAGACCCCGGTGATGGTGCGCGGTGACCGCGCGGTCGATTACGGCCGGGTGATCGAGGCGATGGTGGTGCTGCAGGCCGCCGGGGCGCCCAACGTCGGCCTGGTCACCGAGCCGCCGGATGGGGAGGGCGGGTAACCCGGCATGTGGTCCGAAATCCGTCGCAACCCGCTGGCGCTGTTCTACGCGCTGCTGATCCACGCCGCGCTGTTCGCGCTGGTGGCGTTCGGCCTCGACTGGACCAGCACCCCGACCCCGGTGCCGCGCGCCGAGGTGATCGAGGCGGTCGCGGTCGACCAGACGCTGGTCGAGAAGGAGCTGAAGAAGATCCGCGACGCCGAGGCGGAGCGCGAGCGCAAGAAACGCGATGCGATCGAGACCCGCGAGCGCGAGGAGAAGCGCCTGGCCGAGGTCAAGAAACAGCAGGAGACGGAGAAGCGCCGGCTCACGCAGATCGAGAAGGAGCGCAAGGCCAAGGCCGCCGAGGCAAAACGCAGCGAGGAGGCCGAGAAGAAGCGCCTGGCCGAGGTGAAGAAGAAGCAGGAGGCCGAGAAGAAGCGCCTCGCGAACATCGAGAAGGAGCGCGCGGCCAAGGCCGCCGAGTCGAAGCGCCGCGAGGAAGCCGAGAAGAAGCGCCTGGCCGCGGCCGAGAAGAAACGCCGCGACGAGGAGGCTCGATTGGCTGCCCTGGAGGCGCAGCGTAAGATCGACGAGCAGAAGCGCAAGGCCGCCGCCGAGAAGGAGCGCAAGCGGCGCGCCGAGGAGACCGCCCAGCGCCAGCGCGAGATCGCGGCCGAGGCCGCCCGTCAGGCCGCCGAGGCGGACCGCGTCGCACAGTCGACCGCGGTGCGCTACCAGGCCCTGATCCGTGACCGCGTGGAGCGCAGCTGGCTGCGCCCGGCGAGTCTTCCGGATGGCCTGGAGTGCACGCTCATGGTGCGGCTCGATCCGTTCGGCGAGGTGCTCGAGGCGCGCATCGTGCGCTCCAGTGGCAACCCGCTGTTCGACCGCTCCGCCGAAGCGGCGGTCAAGAAGGCCTCGCCGCTGCCGGTGCCGTCCGACGTGACCATCTACAACCGGTTCTTCCGTGAATTCCAGTTCCTGTTCCGACCCAAGGGCTGACCAACGCATGTTTTCCCAACTGCTAACCCGCTCGCTGCTGCTCGCCGTGATGCTGTTCGCCCGCGACGCCACGGCGATCCTGACCATCGAGATCACCCAGGGCGCCGAGGGGGCGCTGCCGATCGCCGTCGTGCCGTTCGGCTGGACCGGCCAGACCACGGTGCCGCCCGAGGACGTCGCGGAGGTCGTCACCAACGACCTTGCGCGCAGCGGTCGCTTCAAGCCGCTGCCGGAGAAGGACATGCTGGCGCGCCCGCACCAGGGCAGCGAGGTGCGCTTCCGCGACTGGCGCATCCTCGGCACCGAGGGGCTGGTGGTCGGCCAGGTGCAGGACCGCGGCAACGGCAATCTCGAGGTGCAGTTCCAGCTGTTCGACGTGTTCCGTGGCGAGCAGCTGATCGGCTACAGCATCCCGACCACCGCCGCGGGCCTGCGGCGCACCGCGCACCAGATCAGCGACCTCATCTACGAGGCGCTGACGGGTGAGCGCGGGGCCTTCACGACCCGCGTCGCCTACGTCGTCGCCAGCCGGCCCGGTGGGCGCGAGAACTACCAGCTGCAGATCGCCGACGCCGACGGCTTCGGCGCGCAGACGGTCCTCAACTCCAACCGCCCGATCATCTCACCGGCCTGGTCGCCTGACGGCAACCGGTTGGCCTACGTGAGCTTCGAGGAGGGGCGTCCGGAGATCTACGTGCAGGACACGCTGAGCGGGCAGCGGCGCCGCCTGCTCCCGGCCGGCGCCAGCAGCAGCGCCCCGGCGTGGTCGCCGGACGGCACCCGCCTGGCGTTGACGTCGTCGCGTGGCGGCAACCCCGACATCTACGTCTTCGAACTCGCCAGCGGTCAGCTGCGCCGGTTGACCCAGAACCCGGCGATCGACACCGAGCCGGCCTGGGCTCCCGATGGCCGCTCGCTGGTGTTCACGTCGGATCGTGGCGGTGGTCCCCAGATCTACCGCGTCGCGGCGGGTGGTGGCGATCCGCAGCGGGTCACGTTCGAGGGACGTTACAACACGCGGGCCTCGTTCTCGCCCGACGGCAAGCAGCTCACGCTGGTGCACGGCGAGAACAACCGCTACTCTATCGGCTTGCTGGAGATCAGCACCGGTCTTCTCCAATTGCTCACCGACGGAGCTCTCGACGAATCGCCGAGTTTCGCCCCCAACGGCAGCATGATCATCTACGCCACGGCCGGTCATGACCGTGGCGTGCTTGCCGCGGTTTCGGTCGATGGCCGGGTACGCCAGCGTCTTCTCCTGCAGGAAGGCGACGTGCGCGACCCCGCCTGGTCCCCGTTCCGCAAGTAACCCCCGGAGGATTTCATCATGAACAACGCATTACGCATTCTGGCCGTCGTCGCCGGCCTGGTCCTGCTCTCCGCCTGCGGAACGATGGGCGACAGCAAGGAGGGTGACGAGGGCGCCGAGGGTGCCGCGGGGGGTGCCAGCGGCAGCGCCACCGACCAGGGCAGCGCGCAGTCCAGCGGCATGCAGCCCGGCGGCAGCGCCGTTCTGAAAGTGCTCGACGACCCGGCCAACATCCTGTCGAACCAGATCATCTACTTCGACTTCGACAGCAGTGCGGTCAAGCCGGAGAGCATGGAGCTGCTCTCGGCACACGCCACCTTCCTGGCCGAGAATCCTGGCCTGCGCATCCGCCTGGAGGGCCACGCCGACGAGCGCGGCTCGCGCGAGTACAACCTCGGCCTCGGCGAGCGCCGTGCGCAGTCGGTCGAGCGGATCATGGTGCTCAATGGCGCCGCGGCCAGCCAGCTCGAGCCGATCAGCTTCGGCGAGGAGCGGCCGGCTGCCCTCGGTCACGACGAGAGCGCCTGGTGGCAGAACCGCCGCGTCGAGCTCATCTACCCGCGTTGACGGAGGTTCCGATGCGTAGACGCGAGCGCTACCTGGCCGCGCTGCTGGTGTTTTGCGCCGGCGGTGCCGTGGCCCAGCAGTCGTTGCCGCCGGTGGTCGGCCCGGGTGGAAGCCCGGCGCCGGCCATGCGGCCGACCACCGTCGAGGGGCGCCTGGCGCGCGTCGAGCGGCTGCTCGACAGCGGTGCCCTGGTCGAGATGGCCACGCGCCTCGAGCAGCTGCAGTCCGAACTGCAGAAGCTGCGTGGCGACGTCGAGCTGCACGGTCGCGACCTCGAGGTGATCAAGCAGCGTCAGCGTGACCTCTACCTCGACATCGACCGGCGTCTGCGCCGCGCTGAGGTCGGCAACGCCGCGCCGCAGGTCGCCCCGTCTGCACCGCCGCCTGCCGCGGTGACCCCGCCGCCGGCTGGCGCCGTCGCGACCACGCCCTCGTCCGCGACTCCAACTGCCCCGGCGAGTCCACCACCAGCCGGTGCCAGCGCGACCGTGCCCCCACCGGCTTCTCCTGCCGTGCAGGCCACCCCGGCCTTGCCACCCGCGGCCCCCGTGCCGGCGGCGCCGCCGGTCGACAGGGCGCAGCAGCAGCTGGCCTACCAGGCCGCGTTCGACCTGCTCAAGGAAGGCCGCTATCCGGAGTCGATCACCGCGTTCGAGCAGTTCCTGGCCAGCTACCCGGCCGGTGCCTACTCGGACAACGCCCAGTACTGGCTCGGCGAGGCGCGCTACGTGACCCGTGATTTCACCGCCGCCTCGCGAGACTTCCAGCTGGTGATCAAGCAGTTCCCGGGCAGTCCGAAGGTGCCCGACGCCATGCTCAAGCTCGGCTACGCGCAGTACGAGTTGAAGGACTATGCCACCTCGCGCGCGACACTGACTGAGCTGCGCCAGAAGTACCCGAGCTCGACCGCGGCCCGCCTCGCCGCCAGCCGCCTCGAGCGGATGGCCCAGGAGGGGCGCTGACGGCGCGCCCGCCCCACAACCGGGGCAAGCTTGGCATGGCGAGACTGCGCGTCACGGAGATCTTCTGCTCGCTGCAGGGCGAGGCGCGATCGGCCGGCCGGCCGACCGTCTTCGTGCGCCTGACCGGCTGCCCGCTGCGCTGCACCTGGTGCGACACCGCCTACGCCTTCAGCGGTGGCGAGTGGCGTGACCTCGACGGCATCCTCGAGCAGGTCGCCGGCTTCGGCGTCGGCCACGTCACCGTCACCGGCGGCGAGCCGCTGGCCCAGGCCGACTGCCGGGCCCTGCTCGCCGCGCTGTGTGATGCCGGCCACGCCGTATCGCTCGAGACCAGTGGCGCGCTCGACATCGCCGATCTCGATCCGCGGGTGACCGTGGTCATGGATCTCAAGGCGCCAGGCTCCGGCGAGGTGGAGCGCAACCGCTACGCCAACCTCGCGCTGCTGCGCGCGACCGACCAGGTGAAGTTCGTGTTGGCCGACCGTGCCGACTACGACTGGGCGCGCGGGCAGATCCAGGAGCACGATCTTGCCGCGCGCTGCGAGGTGCTGGTGCAACCGGTCTGGGACGCGCTGCCGCCGGCCGAGCTGGCGCAGTGGGTGCTCGAGGACCGGCTTCCGGTCCGTTTCCAGCTCCAGCTGCACAAGCTGTTGTGGGGTGACGCCCGTGGCCGCTGAACAGGTCGTGTCCGGGACCCCTGCGGTGGTGCTGCTGTCGGGCGGGCTCGATTCGGCGACCGTGCTCGCCGTGGCCCGAGACCGGGGCTACGCCTGCCACGCGATCAGCTACGACTACGGCCAGCGCCACGGCGCGGAACTCGAGGCCTCACGCCGTGTCGCCACCGAGCTCGGTGCGGTCGAGCACAAGGTGGTGCGTCTCGACCTCGGCAGCATCGGCGGCTCGGCGCTGACCGACGACGCCATCGACGTGCCGGAGACCCCGAGCGAGGGGATCCCGGTCACCTACGTGCCGGCGCGCAACACGGTGTTCCTGGCCATCGCGCTGGGCTGGGCCGAGGTGCTCGGCGCACGCGACCTGTTCATCGGCGTCAACGCCGTCGACTACTCGGGGTACCCCGATTGCCGTCCCGAGTACATCGCCGCTTTCGAATCGCTGGCCAACCTCGCCACCAAGGCCGGCGTGGAGGGCGAGCGGTTCCGTGTCCATGCACCGCTGGTCGACCTCAGCAAGGCCGACATCGTCCAGCGTGGCCAGCAGCTGGGCGTCGACTACGCGCTGACCGTCTCCTGCTACAGCGCCGACGACTCGGGCCGCGCGTGCGGACGCTGCGACGCCTGCCGCCTGCGCCGCGAGGGATTCGCCGCGGCCGGCGTGCCCGACCCGACCCGCTACGCCTGAAACCGTCAGGGCGCCATTTTGCGGCGCAACGCCCTATCCCATAAGCGTTATTCAGTTTGGGAGGGGGGTGCGAGATGATATCTCACAAATCGACGCGCGCCGCCGACCGGCGAGCCTGCGCAGCCGCAGGGCAACGACGAGGAGAGCAGGAGTGGAACTGACGTTTGCCGCCAAGGTGATGTGGGCGAGCTTCGCCATCGCACTGGTCATGGGTGCACTGGTGCACCGCTCGGGTTTCTGCACCATGGGCGGTGTCTCCGATCTGATCAATATGGGTGACAAGGGCCGGCTGGCGTCCTGGCTGCTGGCGGTCGCGATCGCCATCCTGGGTGTCACCGCGATGCAGGCGGGGGGCGTCATCGACATGAGCCTGACCACCAGCAACGACACCTCCCAGCCGCCCTACCGGGTGCCGATGTTCGTCTGGCCGCGCTATATCATCGGCGGGCTGCTGTTCGGCATCGGCATGACGCTCGGCAGCGGTTGCGGCAACAAGACCGTCGTGCGTCTCGGTGGTGGAAATCTCAAGTCGGTGTTCGTGCTGTCGATGATCGGCTTCGGCGCCTACCTGATGATGTTCACCAACTTCGGCCACTACGTCTTCCTGCAGTGGATGAACCCGCTCGGCATCAACTTCGCCGAGTACGGCGTTTCCAGCCAGGACGTCGGCTCGCTGGCGGCAGCTGCGGTGGGTGCCGAGCAGGCCTCGGGTCAGCTGGTCATGGGCCTGGTGATCGGCACTGCGCTGCTGGTCTTTTGTCTCCGCCAGCCAACGCTGCGCGGCAACTTCGACAACCTGCTCGGCGCGATCTCGGTCGGTGTCTGCGTCACGGTGCTGTGGTACGTCACTGCCGGGCCGCTAGGCCAGGAGTGGCTCGCCGAGGTCGAGTGGCTCGAAGTGCGCCCGCTCGCGGTTGGCGCGCAGTCGATGACCTTCGTCTCGCCGTCGGCCCAGGCGGCCAACTTCGTCGCTGGCGGCTTCGAGACCACGCTGATCACCCTCGGCATGGTGATTGTCCTCGGTGTCATGCTCGGCTCGCTGCTCAATGCGGTCATCAGCCGCACGTTCCGCATCGAGTGGTTCGTCGACGCGCGTGATTTCGTCTACCACATCATCGGTGGCCTGATGATGGGCGTTGGTGGCGTGCTGAGCATGGGCTGCTCGATAGGCCAGGGCATCACCGGCAGCTCGACGCTGGCGCTCGGCTCGTTCCTTGCGCTGGTCTCGATCATGCTCGGCTGCGCGCTGGCGCTGAAGGTGCAGTACTACAAGCTGGTCTACGAAGACGAGGCCAACTTCGCCGCGGCGCTGCTCACCTCGCTGGTCGACCTGCGCCTGCTGCCGAAGGGCATGCGCCGCCTCGAGGCCGTCTGAGCGGTTTCCGCACCGCACCGCCTCCGGTATCATGCGGGCCCTGCGAACAAGGGCCGTTAGCTCAGTTGGTAGAGCAGCTGACTTTTAATCAGTTGGTCGAAGGTTCGAATCCTTCACGGCCCACCAATTAATTCCC
>JAACFL010000190.1 GCA_009937385.1 Gammaproteobacteria bacterium
TCGGTGGTGCGGCCGAACTCGCTGTCGACGGTCGCCAGCGCCGCGGCCGCGGCCTCGGCGGCATCTTCGTCGGTGGCCACCGAGTCACTCATGGTCAGCGCATCGGCATCCGGCGCATTCTCGTGCACCGGGATGCCCATGTCGTTGATCATGCTGATGATATCCTCGATCTGCTCCGGATCGACGATCTCGTCAGGAAGGTGGTCATTGACCTCTCCGTAGGTCAGGTAGCCCTGCTCCTTGCCGCGGGCAATGAGCTGCTTCAACTGGGACTGCTGCTGTTCCTGGTTCATGGCGCTACCGACCCCCCGGAGGAGGGTTCAAGGGTGAAAAGGCAAACACACATTGTAACTTGATTATCCTCACTAATCCAAGCCAAATCGGCGCTCTGGACAACTCAGCTGCGCCCCAGAAGGTCCCGCAGTTCCTCTTTTCCGGCGGCGTCCAGACCGCCCTGCTCGGCCTGAGCCAGCAGAACCTCCAGCCTGGCCTCCCTGGCCAGGGCGTCGAGGCGACGCACGGTGTCGTCGAACTCGGCCTCGATCCCGGCTTCCGGAACCGGATCCTCGCGCTCGAGCAGCCGGTGCAGGTGTCGCCCCTCAGGGTCTTCGCGCCAGCGCTCGAGCAACCCCCCGGTGGTGATGCCCGGTGCCTCGCGCAGCACGTCGATCATCTGCACCAGCAACGCCGATCCGGGAAGTTCCGTCTCGGCCCAGCCGGCGGTCGAGGCGACCCGCTCGGCCAGCTGGGGGCGTCGAAGCAACAGGCCCAGCGCGACCCGCACCGGCGAGGGCCCACCGCCCGGTCGCATCTTCCGGGTCCGCGGCGGAGCGGGTGACGCCTCGGGTTTAGTGATCAGCTTAGACAGTTTTTCGCCATCGAGTTGCACCTCCTCGCCGAGTCGCTCGAACAGCAGCTGGCGGAAGACCCCCTCGGGGACCTTTCCGACCAGCGGCCGGGCCAGCTCGGCGAGCCGCGCGCGGCCGTCGACGCTGCGCGTATCGACCTGTGCCGAGAGCTCCTGGACGAGGTACTCAGACAGCGGCATCGCCTCCTCGAGCCGGCCACGGAAGCCGGCCTCGCCCTCGCTGCGTACCAGCGAATCAGGGTCCTCGCCCTCGGGCAGGAACAGGAACCGTGCCTGGCGGCCGTCACGCTGTGCCGGCAGCGCCTGGTCGAGCGCGCGCCAGGCAGCCTGGCGCCCGGCGCGGTCGCCGTCGAAGCAGAACACCACCTCCGGCGCGGCGCGGTAGAGCACGTCGAGGTGGTCGGTGGTGGTGGCGGTACCGAGCGTGGCCACCGCGAACGGGATGCCGTGCTGGGCCAGCGCGACGACGTCCATGTAGCCCTCGACCACCACCAACCGCTCGAGCTGGCGCACCGCTGCGCGCGCTTCGTAGAGGCCATAGAGTTCGCGCCCCTTGTGAAACAGCACGCTCTCGGGTGAATTCATGTACTTGGCCGGGTCGTCGGCGAGGGTGCGCCCACCGAAGCCGACCACGCGGCCACGGCGGTCACGAATCGGGAACATCACGCGGTCGCGGAAACGGTCGTAACCGCCACCCTCGCCACGCTCGACCAGCAGGCCCAGCTTGAGCAGACCTGCCGAGGCCTGGCTGCCGAGGGCGTCACGCAGGCCGTCCCAGCCGGGTGGCGCGTAGCCAATGCCGAAGCGTGCCGCGGTCGGGCCGTCCACGCCGCGCGCCTTTAGGTAGTCCACCGCACGGGTACGCTGTGAATGCTCACGTAGCTGGAGCTGGTAGTAAGCGTTCACCTTGTCGAGGAGTTCGCGCAGCTCGTCGAGTGGCTCGAGACTCGCATGCGGCGCGCTACCTTGCTCGTGCGGCACCTCGAGTCCGAGGTCGCGGGCGAGGTCCTCGATGGCATCGGGAAACTCGAGGCGCTCGTACTCCATCAGGAAGCCGACCGCGGTGCCGTGAGCGCCACAGCCAAAGCAGTGGTAGAACTGTTTCGACGGGCTGACGTAGAACGACGGCGTCTTCTCGTTGTGGAACGGGCAGCAGGCCTTGTACTCGTGCCCGGCCTTCTTGAGTGGCACGCGCGCGTCGATCACCGAGACGATATCGACCCGGGCCAGCAACTCGTCGATGAAAGCCTGCGGGATCAGTCCCGCCATACCGCGTCCCCCGCAGCGAATTCCATCAAAGATAGCGGGTCGTGGGAGACCCCGTCGCGGGGTGGGTTCAGGCGCCCAGGCGCGCCTTGACGGCGGCGCTGACCGCGCCCATGTCGGCCCGGCCCTCGAGACGACTCTTGAGCAGTCCCATCACCTTGCCCATGTCACGCATCGAGGCGGCGCCGGTCTCGGCGACGGCGGCGTCGATGGCCGCGGTCACGGCGGCCTCGTCGAGCTGCGCGGGCAGGTAGGTGGCGATCACGTCGACCTCGTAGCGCTCCTGGTCGGCCAGGTCCTCGCGCTCGGCGGCACGGTACTGGTCGATGGAGTCGCGGCGCTGCTTGGTCATCTTCTGCAGCACGCCGAGCACACCGGCGTCGTCGAGCTCGACCTGGTCGTCGATTTCGCGCTGCTTGACCGCCGCAAGGATCAGGCGGATGACGGAGAGACGACGTCGGTCACCCTGGCGCAGGGCGTCCTTCATCTCCTCCCGGATGCGGGTTTTTAGGGGTTGGTCGCTGTCGCTCATCTACGGCGACGGCCACCTCGACCACGTGGTGGTGCGGCGACGGGACGAGCCCCGACGCGGTTCTGCTCGAGGCGCTCGCGGGCCTTGGCGAGCTTCTTCTGATAGCGCTTCACGGCCGCGGCGGCCTTGCGCTTGCGAATCGAGGTCGGCTTCTCGTAGAACTCGCGGCGGCGGGTCTCGGACAGGACGCCGGCCTTTTCGCAGGCACGCTTGAAGCGGCGCAGGGCGACCTCGAAGTTCTCGTTTTCCTTGACGCGTACGGATGGCATGCGTGTAGCTTTCCTCTGCTCGAACGCCGGCTTTCTGCCGACATAAAGAGCGGCATTCTAATGCCCGTCCAGGTGGCTGTAAAGCGCCCTTGCGCCGCCCCGGTGGAGAAGGCGAAACTGCCCTGATGCGCGTCCTCGGCATCGAGACCTCTTGCGACGAGACCGGCGTCGCCGTCTACGACGGCTCCCGGGGGCGGCTGCTCGCCCACGCGCTGCACAGCCAGGTGGCGCTGCATGCCGACTACGGCGGCGTGGTTCCCGAGCTCGCGTCGCGCGACCACGTGCGCAAGACCCTGCCGCTGGTCGAGCGGGTGCTCGACGACGCGGGGCTCGTTGCCGGCGACGTCGACGGCGTCGCCTACACCGCCGGCCCGGGGCTGGTCGGCGCGCTGCTGGTCGGCGCGGTGGTCGCGCGCGGCCTCGCCTGGGGCTGGGGGGTGCCGGCGCTAGCGGTGCACCACATGGAGGGGCACCTGCTGGCGCCGCTGATGGAACCCGACCCGCCGGCGTTCCCGTTTGTTGCGCTGCTGGTCTCCGGCGGTCACACCCAGCTGATCGAAGTCGCCGAACTGGGCCGCTACCGGCTGCTCGGGGACACCCGTGACGACGCCGTCGGCGAAGCGTTCGACAAGACCGCCAAGCTGCTGGGCCTCGGCTACCCAGGCGGCCCGGCCCTGGCGCGGCTCGCCGAAAAGGGCGCGCCGGACCGCTTCACCTTCCCCAGGCCGATGACGGACCGCCCGGGCCTCGACTTCAGCTTCAGCGGCCTGAAGACCCACGCCCTGACGACCCTGCGTGGAATCGACGCCGGCGATGAAGCGGCACGTGCCGCGGTCGCGAAAGCGTTCGAGCATGCCGTCGTCGAGACGCTGGCGATCAAGTGTCGGCGCGCACTCGTCGAGACCGGCCTGCGGACCCTGGTGGTGGCGGGTGGTGTCGGCGCCAATCGCGCGCTGCGTGCCCGGCTCGAGGCGCTGGCCACCGAGCTCGGTGGCACGGTGCGCTTCCCGCGGCTGGAGTTCTGCACCGACAACGGCGCGATGATCGCCTTCGCCGGCGCGCTGCGCCTGGCGGGGGGCGACGCACCGACCGCCGAGCTTGCGGTCCGCCCGCGCTGGCCGATCGACGAGCTGACCCCGCCGGCGGCGGCCTGAGGGCCTCGGCAATGAGGGGGTCAGAGTAAGCGTACTCTGACCCCTTTCATTTCCTGAGCGCCGCCCACGGCGCGATCGAAACGCCGCCGGAAAGACCGGCTACTTCTGGCCGATCTTCGGCTCTTCACCGGCCGCGAGGCGGCGGATGTTGCCGGCGTGGCGCCAGAACAGAAGCACCGTCATCACCACGCACGCCACCGCCGGCTCGAGCGAGCCGAAGCGCCACGCCACCCAGACCGGTGCGAGCCCGGTCGCGATCAGTGCCGACAGCGACGAGTAGCGCGTCAAGAACGCGACCGCCAGCCAGGTCGCAATGGTCGCCAGGCCGACCACCCAGTCGAGCCCGAGCAGTACGCCGAGGGCCGTGGCCACCCCCTTGCCACCCTGGAAACGGAAAAAGACCGGGTAGAGGTGGCCGAGGAACGCGGCCAGCCCCACCAGCGCGAGCAGCACCGGCGCGAGACCCAGCGCGTGGCCGAGCAGCACGGGCAGCAGCCCCTTGAGCATGTCGCCAGCGAGCGTGACGATCGCCGGCTTCTTGCCGCCGAGCCGCAGCA
>JAACFL010000191.1 GCA_009937385.1 Gammaproteobacteria bacterium
TCCTGGGGCACGCCGGTGCCGCGCATGTAGAGCGAGCCGAGCGAGAACATCGAGCGGCTGTCGCCGTTGTTGGCGGCCTGCTCCCAGGTAGAACGAGCCAGCGCATGATCGCCGGCCTTGTACGCATCGAAACCATCCTCGAACGAGGCGGCTTGCGCGGTCAGCACCAGGCCCAGCAGGCCCGGAAGCAGCAGCGCACGGGCCGCTCTTCGTGTGACGGAATCGGCCTGATTGCGGCTTCTGCGTCCCTGTCTCGCCATCGGTTCCCCCAGTGGATCGGGCGGTGTCGGCCCCATGATAGCCGCCCCGGGCGCGCATGGCATCGCCATCACGTCGGAGACCAGGCCGGGACCGTCGTCGGTCACCAGAGAGCGTCGCGGCGAGTCACGCACGCGGCTGGCGCGAACCGGACGCGTAACGTCGGCTAGAATGGCCGCCCTCATGGACGCGCGCGTGACATCCGACCCCGCCGACGAGCTCAAGGCGCTCGAGGTCCGCCTGCGCGGCCACGTCGGCCGCGCGATCGCCGACTTCGGCATGATCGGCGACGGCGACCGGGTCATGGTCTGCGTCTCCGGCGGCAAGGACTCCTACACGCTGCTCGACGTGCTGCGCCTGCTGCAGCGCCGTGCACCGGTCGATTTCGAGCTGGTCGCGGTGCACCTCGACCAGAAGCAGCCCGGCTACCCGGCCGACGTGCTGCCGGCCTACCTGGAACGGAGTGGCATCCCCCACGCGATCCTCGAGCAGGACACCTACTCCGTCGTGCAACGCGTGCTGCCCGAGGGCAAGACCCAGTGCGGGCTCTGCTCGCGGCTGCGGCGTGGCCGGCTCTACGCCTGGGCGGCGGCAAACGGCATCACGAAGATCGCGCTGGGCCACCACCGCGACGACCTGGTCGAGACGCTGTTCCTGAACCTGTTCCACGGGGGGAAACTCGGCGCCATGCCACCCAAGCTGCGCTCCGAGGACGGTCGCCACGTGGTGATCCGTCCGCTCGCCTACGCCCCGGAAGCGGAGATCGCGCGCTACGCGGAGCTGCGCGACTTCCCGATCATCCCGTGCAACCTGTGCGGCTCACAGGCCGATCTCGAACGCGTGGCCATCAAGCGGATGCTGCGCGACTGGGAGCAGGCCCATCCGGGACGCGTCGAGAACATCTTCGCCGCGTTGCGCAACGTCGATCCCGCGCGCCTCGCCGATCCCGAACTGTTCGACTTCGCCAGCCTGGCGCAGGAGTCCTGACATCTCCACGGCGACGATCTGGGTCGATGCCGACGCCTGCCCCAAGGTGATCCGCGAGATCCTGTTCCGCGCCGCCGAGCGGACCGGCGTGGCGCTGACCCTGGTCGCCAACCAGCCGCTGCGCACCCCGCCGCTGGCGCACGTGCGGTCGTTGCAGGTCGCGTCGGGTTTCGATGTCGCCGACAACGAGATCGTCCGCCGGGTGCAGGCGGGCGACCTGGTCATCACCGCCGACATCCCGCTCGCCGCCGAGGTGATCGACAAGGGAGCGCTGGCGCTGAACCCGCGTGGCGAGCTCTACACCGCGAACAACGTCCGCGCCCGGTTGAACATGCGCGACTTCATGGAGACCATGCGCTCCAGTGGGGTCGTCCACGACGGCCCACCGGCGCTCTCGAACACCGACCGCAAGGCGTTCGCCGACCGGCTCGACCGCTGGCTGGCGAAGCGCGGCTAGCCTGCCCCCGTCCCGGCGGTCTCCAGGAACCGTTCCATCCCCGCGCGCAGGTCGTCGGGCAGCGTGCGGCTCTTCACGCCCTCCTCGACCTGGTCGGCGCAGACCAGCACGCTGTCGGCGGAGAAACGCGGTTCGTCGCCACAGCGCGCCGCGATGCCGAGCGTGAACGAGCGACTGCCGAGGCGCTTCACCTCCAGGGCCACGTCGAGCCGGTCGCCGAGCCGGCTCGCGGCCACGAAGCGCAGGTGCAGGTCGACCGTCGGGATCGCCAGGCGGCGTTCTTCGTGCAGCACGCGAAAGTCGACGCCGAGACCGTCGGCGAACCAGTCCTCGATGATCCGGTTCACCAGCAGCACCAGGCGCGGGTAGAAGACGATCCCCGCGCCGTCGCAATCCTCGAAGCGGACCGGGTAGGTACGGACGAACGTGGGCATCGGGGGCCTCCTTCGGGTCGACGACGGCGCCAGCGTAGCGCATGTGCGCTCACGCCCGCCCGCCCCGTACGCTACGCCGACCCGCGTGTCGCGGCCCTCCCCTGCCCGGCGAGGATCCCGGCCAGGAGGCGCGTCGCCGGACCGGCGCCGTCCCGGTCGCCGTAGACCAGGTGCAGCGTGGCGCTCCTCGATGTGCCCTCGCGCAGGGGCAGCGGCAGCAGCTCGCCCGAGGCGAGTTCGTCGGTGACGTGGTCCCGCGGCACCCAGGCGAACGACAGGCCGCGCCGGATGGTGGCGATGGCCGTGCGCAGGTGCGACACCGTCCAGCGCTGCTCCGCGCCGAGCCAGCCGGCGTCGAGGCTGCGGTGCAGGCCGGTGTCGCGCACCACCACCTGGCGGTGGCCCGCGAGGTCGTTCTCGGTCAGCTCACGCCTGAGGCCGTGGAGCGGGTGGTCGCGGTGGGCGACGGCAACCAGCTCGACCTGCACCAGCGGATCGGCGAGGAACCCGGGCGGAACCTGCCCGGCGACGACCAGGTCGGCACGTCGCTGCAGCAGCGCCTCGGCGGTGCCGGAGAGCACCGACTCGACGAGCTGGACGCGCGTTTCCGGCGCCTGCGCGCTGAACTCGGCCAGGCTGCAGAGCACCAGTTCCGGCGGCGTGATGTTGTCGACCGCGAGGCGCACCTCGCTCTCCCAGCCCTGGGCCAGCGTCGTCGCGAGCCGTTCCAGCTTTGCCGCGTCCTCGAGCAGCCGGCGCGCCCGCCGCAGCAGCACCTCGCCGTGGGCGGTCAACGCCGCCCTGCGCCCGCGCGGCTCGAGCACGGCGACCGGGAGCTGGGCCTGCAGCCGCTTGAGTGCGTAGCTGACCGACGACTGGCTGCGGTCGAGCGCCTCGGCGGCGGCCTCGAAACCGCCGCGGTCGATGACCGCCTGCAGAGCCGCCCATTGCTCCAGCGTGGTTCGCGGGGTACTCATGGCAATATATCCATATTTTCGATTAATAAACGCCGATTATTGCATAAATAAATCGATTATTTAGTCCTATCATGCAGGGCAGTCGCAACCGACACACCCGAAGGAGACCAACCATGACCCACGTCCTGCACATCGACAGCAGCCTCTTCTCCGAAAACGGCGCCTCGTCCACGCTGGCCCGTGCATTCATCGATACCCTGCGTCAACGCGAACCGGGCCTCGAGGTCAGGCACCGCGACCTGGGCCACGACCCGGTGCCGCACCTCGACGCCGCACGCCTGACGGCGATCGGCACCCCCGCCGGGGAGCGCACGCCGGAGCAGCAGGCGGTCGCCACACAGGCCGATGCGCTGATCGCCGAACTGCAGGCGGCCGACCTGCTGGTGCTCGGCGCGCCGATGTACAACTTCGCCATCCCGACCCAGCTCAAGGCGTGGTTCGACCACGTCGCGCGCGCCGGGACCACCTTCCGCTACACCGAGAACGGCCCCGAGGGGCTGTTGCGGGGCAAGCGCGCGGTGGTCTTCGCCAGCCGCGGTGGCGTGCACCGGGACCGCGACACCGACACCGTCGTGCCCTACCTGCGCACCATGCTCGGCTTCGTCGGCATCGACGACGTCGAGATCGTCTACGCGGAGGGGCTCAACATGGGCGACGCGCAGCGTGAGGCCGGCCTCGCCGACGCCGCCGCCGAACTGGCGCGGGTGGCCGGAACGCTGCCGCGTGCCGCCTGAAGGGAGAACGCCGATGAACATGCGCAAGGTCACGGCCCTGGTCGAGGGCCATCCCGCCAGCGACGGCGCCGGGGTCAGGCTGTTCCGGGTGTTCAGCCCGAACGACCCGGCCGGGCTCGACCCGTTCCTGCTGCTCGACGAGTTCCGGTCCGACGCGGCCGCCGACTACATCGCCGGCTTCCCGGCGCACCCGCACCGCGGTTTCGAGACCGTGACCTACATGCTCGAGGGCGAGATGCTGCACGAGGACCACCTCGGCAATCGTGGCCGCCTGACCTCCGGCAGCGTGCAGTGGATGAGCGCCGGCCGCGGCGTCATCCACTCCGAGATGCCGCAGCAGGAGGAGGGGCGGATGCACGGCTTCCAGCTCTGGATCAACCTGCCCGCCGCGGAAAAGCTCAAGGACGCCGCCTACCGCGACATCTCGCCGGAGGCAGTGCCCGAGGCGCCGCTGCCCGACGGCGGCCTGGCGCGGGTGATCGCCGGGCGGCTCGAACTCGACGGGACGCCGGTCGACGGCGCCGTCACCGGCATCAGCACCGACCCGCTCTACGTCGACCTGCACCTGCCCGCCGGCGCCACGACGACGCTCCCGGTGACCGCCGGTCATACCGCGCTGGCCTACGTCTACGCGGGCACGCTCGCCATCGCCGGCGAGACCGTCGGCGCGCGCCAGCTCGCCCGGCTCGGCGACGGCGACGCGCTGCGGCTGCAGGCCGGCGACG
>JAACFL010000192.1 GCA_009937385.1 Gammaproteobacteria bacterium
TCACGAAGCCAGCTGCACGTACTCGAAGTCGCCCGGCTGGTTGTCGATGCCGACCTTCGGCGGCGCGATCCAGCTGGCGTACTGGCCCGGCTCCTGAACCGGCTTCATCAGGCTGTTGATGTGCTCGAGGTCCTCCTTCGACGGCAACCACTCGTCACGCTGCGCCTGCCACGCGTCCTCGCCGACGACGATGCCGCCCGGGGTGACCGACAGCTCGGCGAATTCGCCGATGCGGCGGCTGAAGGCCTGGTGCGGCAGCGCGAGATCGAAGTCGACACCGATCTTGGCGATCAGCTTGTTCCAGCGCTTGACGCCGCCGGCGGCGTCCTTGACGTAATCGTCGCGCAGGCGGGCGTTGATGGCGTTGAGCGCCGGCTCGTCGACCGCCCTGAACTCGCCGTCGACGTACTTCATGACCGGGTAGGTGCTGTTGTCGAGCTGGTGGTCGTCGTCGATCTTGGTCTCCTGGAAGCGCCCCTTGAGCCCCGCGTTGAACGCGTTGGCCGCGTTGGTCGAGACCTCGGCGCCGAACAGGTCCAGCGTCACGGCGAAGTGGAAGTTGACCTTCTTCTGGATGGTCGGCAGGTCGATGACACCGAGCTTGCGCACTGCCTCGACGTCGAACGGGTCGTCGATGCCGGCGGTCTTCATCGCCTCGCAGGTACGCTGCACCACGCGCGAGACACCGCTCTCGCCGACGAACATGTGGTGCGCCTCCTCGGTGAGCATGAAGCGGCAGCTGCGCGACAGCGGATCGAAGCCCGACTCGGCGAGCGACGCGAGCTGCATCTTGCCGTCGCGGTCGGTGAAGTAGGTGAACATGAAGAACGACAGCCAGTCCGGGGTCGCCTCGTTGAAGGCGCCGAGCAGGCGCGGCTTGTCGGCGTCGCCGGAGTGGCGGCGCAGCATCGCCTCGGCCTCCTCGCGACCGTCGCGGCCGAAGTACTTCTGCAGCAGGTAGACCATCGCCCAGAGGTGACGGCCCTCCTCGACGTTGACCTGGAACAGGTTGCGCAGGTCGTAGAGCGACGGGCAGGTGGCGCCGAGGTGGCGCTGCTGCTCGACCGAGGCCGGCTCGGTGTCGCCCTGCACGACGATCAGGCGGCGCAGCAGCGAGCGGTACTCGCCCGGGACCTCCTGCCACGCCGGCTCGCCCTTGTGGCGGCCAAACGCGATCTTGCGGTCTTCTTCCTGTGGCGCGAGCAGGATGCCCCAGCGGTACTCGGGCATCTTGACGTAGCCGAACTTGGCCCAACCGGCCGGGTCGACGCCGACGGCGGTACGCAGGTAGACCTGCGCCTCCTGGAAGCCGTCGGGACCCTGGTTCTTCCACCAGTCGATGTAGCCCGGGTGCCACTCTTCCAGCGCGCGCTTCAGGCGGCGGTCCTCGGACAGGTTGACGTTGTTCGGGATCAGGTCGTCGTAGCTGACCTGGACGTTCACATCACTCATGTTCAAACCCTCTCGTGGTCGTAATCGGGACGGGCGCCGGTGCCGTAAGCCTTCAGCGCACCGTGCTCGCTGACGGCGTTGGGACGCTGGAAGATCCAGTTCTGCCAGGCGCTGAGGCGGCCGAAGATCTTGGTCTCGCAGGTCTCGGCGCCGGCGAAGCGCAGGTTGGCCTCGAGGCCGGTCAGTGCGTCGGGGGAGAAGCTCGCGCGCTCCTCGAGCGCGAAACGCACCTCGTCCTCCCAGTCGATGTCGTCGGGGGCGAAGGTGACCAGCCCGGCGTCGAGGGCGTCGCGCCCCTCGAGGTCCCGGCCGATCAGCCCGCGCGCCTTCTCGAGGCTCTCGGGCTCGCCGAGGAAGCGCGTCTCGAGACGGGTCAGGTCGTTGCTCATCGGCAGCGGACCGAAGTTCATGTCGCTTAGCCGTATGGTCGCGGCCGGCGTGTCGTCGCCCTCGATCTGGCCATCGAGCATATAGGCCCTGTCGGCCGCGAACAGCAGCTCGGCGAGCAGGCCGACGAAGCAGCTGCCCGGCTCGACCAGCGTGAAGATGGTGCGTGAGGTGACGTCGACGCGTTTCAGGGTCCGTTTCCAGTAGAGCGTGATCTCGCGCACCAGCCAGTGGTCGGCGTGGGCCTGCAGCTGGGCGTCGTAGGCGGCGACCGCGTCGGCATCGCCGGCGGTCTTGAAAACCAGCGTGCCGAGTTCGGCCTCGTTGCTGCGCAGGTGCAGGATCGCGTCGTCGAGTTCGCGGGCCAGCGCCAGCGGCCAGTAGGCGACGCCGGCCCCTTCGATCCCGGCGATGTCGGCCGGCGGTGCGTCGTGTGGTGCCTTGAGCGTCAGCGTCGCGCTGCGCGCATCACGGTCGATCGCCACTTCGAGGTTCGGGTAGCTGACGCCGTTGTCGTTGAACTCGCGCTGCAGCGGTGACAGCTCGACACCCTTCGCGTCGGCTGGACGGTCCGAGTTCTCGGCCATCGCCTCGGCGCGAGCGCGCACCGAGTCGGCGAACTTCGAGGCCGGGGCGATCTCGTCGACCAGGCGCCAGTCGACGGCGCGCTGACCCTTGATGCCCTCCTCAACCGCACAGAAGACGTCGGCCAGGTCGCGACGCACCTTGCGCTTGTCGACCAGGCGGGTCAGGCCGCCGGTGCCCGGCAGCACCGCCAGCAGCGGCACTTCAGGCAGCGACACCGCGGCACTGTCGTCGTCGACCATCATGATGTGGTCTGTCGCCAGCGCCAGCTCGTATCCGCCACCGGCCGCAGTGCCATTGACCGCGCTGAGGTAGCGCTGCCCCGAGCACGCGCTGGCATCCTCGATGCCGTTGCGCGTCTCGTTGGTGAATTTGCAGAAGTTGACCTTGTGACCGTGGCTCGAGCCACCGAGCATGCGGATGTTGGCGCCGGCGCAGAAGATGCGCTCCTTGGCCGAATCGAGTACCACCGCGCGCACCTCGGGGTGCTCGAAGCGCAGCCGCTGCACGGCATCGTAGAGTTCGATGTCGACGCCCAGGTCGTAGGAATTCATCTTGAGTTCGTAGCCCGGGCGCAGCGTCGCCTCGGGGTCGACGTCCATGGTCAGGTAGGCGATGGGCGCCTCGATGCGCAGTTTCCAGTGCCGGTAACGGTCGGGGTGGGTCTGGAAGTCGATCATTCCGTGCGCTCTCCTCGGAAATTCAGATGTTTCGGGCCAGCCGATAGGTTAAATGAATTATAATGCATTTTTTTTCACGCGCAACCACTTTTATGCAGTATAGATGCATGAGGGTGCTGTAATAGATCTATATCTCTGTTATTGTTATGGTATTTTAGCGATCATAGACTTTGACGACCCTCGTTTTCTGCATGATACTTCACTTTCTGGATAGCTGAGTGCAGGTCAGGTATCCATTCACCATCGGCCCGGTTCCATTTAACGGCACGTTGACCATGCCCCTTCCCTTCTGCAGCAAGCAGGTAAGAAAGGTGACGTAAACCATTCTGTGGCGGTCCCGGCCGCTGCTATGCTCGTGCGGTCGGCCCCCTGCCGTCTGGACTCGCACCGGATGCCACGCCTGCCCTGTCAACGATTGCCCCTTGCGTTCGTCGCATCGCTGGCCCTGCTGCTCGCGGCCTGCCAGCCTGGCGAGTCGCCGAAGCCCTCGGGTGGCAAGCGTGAACGCCCACCGCAGCTGGTCGAGACCACCAGCTGCGCGACGCGTGCCGTGGCGCACACCGTCACCCGGACCGGCACGCTGCGCGCGATGCGCGAGGTGCGGCTGTTCAACCAGGAGGAGGGCCGGGTCGCCGAGCTGCCGTTCTTCGAGGGTGACAGGATCGACGAGGGCGCCGTGCTCGCGCGCCTCGACGACACGCTGCTGCGCGCCCAGCTCGCCAAGGCCTCGGCGACCCGCAAGCAGGCCGCCTCCGATCTCGAGCGACTCAAGCGGCTCAAGTCGCGCTCGATGATCTCCGACGATGAGCTCAACCGCGCCGACACCGCGCTGCAGGTCGCCGAGGCGGAGCTCGACCTGCTGCGCACCCGTCTCGGCTACAGCACCATCCGTGCGCCGTTCTCGGGCATCGTCAGCGAGCGCCTGCTCGAGGTGGGCGACATTGCGCCGCGCTTCACCCATCTGCTGTCGCTGTTCGACCCGGGCTCGCTGGTCATCGAGGTCACGCTGTCGGAGCTGCTGATGCCGCAGGTGGCGCCCGGCAACGCGGTCCCGGTGCGCATCGACGCGCTCGGCGACACCGCCCACGCGGGCCGGGTGCTGCGCATTCATCCGACCGTCGACCCGCGCACCCGCCTCGGGATGGTCGAGATCGCCCTCGACCCGCCCCCGGGTGGGGCCAAGCCGGGTCAGCTCGGCCGCGTCGCGTTGAGCCTGCCGGCCGCCGAGCGGCGCGTGATCCCCTACCCCGCGCTGCGCCGTGACACCCAGGGCGAGTACGTGTTCCTCGTCGACGCAGGCAAGGTGCGGCGCACCGCGGTGCGCTCCGGCCTGCTGCTCGGCGACGAGGTGGAGATCGTCGAGGGCCTCGACGACGGCGACCGCATCGTGCTGCGCGGCTTCCTCGGCCTCAGCGACGGCAGCGCGGTGCGCGAGTCCGAGGCGGAACCGCC
>JAACFL010000193.1 GCA_009937385.1 Gammaproteobacteria bacterium
GGGCGACGCCGGGTGCGCTGCATGTGCGCGTCGCTGTCGCGCTCGATCAGGTGGTTCAGCGCCGCACCGCTGGCGGCGGCCGCGGCGATGCCAAGGGTGCCGAACAGCAGCGGCGCCCACGGCGCGGGGCCCTCGACCGCCAGCAGCATGCCGACGATGGCGGTGAAAACGATCATCAACACCACCTTCGGCTTGGTCAGCTCGAGGTAGCAGCCGAGGGTCGGGCGGATGACGGCGGCGCGGCTCAGGGTTTCGGTTCGGTACATGGTTCTCTCACCAGCTGCGCGACACGCGCAACAGCCGTTTCAGGTCTTTGAGGACGTCCTTGGGCGCCACATCGGCGAAAGCGTAGCGCATCACGAGGTCGCCGCGGGCGTCGCCGATCAGCAGGGTCGGTTCGGAGCCGGCGAGGCGTGCCAGCTCCGGTCCGGCCAGCACCAGCTCGAGGTCGGGCGAGTCGGCGCGCAGCTGGGTGCGGGTTGCGGTGTCCGGCGGCGCGCCGAAGGCGATTACGCGCACCACGCGGGTTTTTTCGATCCCGGCCGCGCGCCGCGCCTGGCGCAGCGCGGTGTGGCGGCCGCGGCAGGCCTCGTCGCAGGCTGCGGGTTCGACCACCAGCAGCAGCCAGTCGTTGCGCCCCGGGTCGAGCGTGTAGGGCCGGCCCTCGAGGTCGTGCAGCGCCAGCCCGGCCTGGGCGATCGGTGGCGACAGCAGCTTGCCGTGCTGGGCGCTCGGCTGGGGCAGCCAGTGGGGGTTGAAGTAGAGCAGCCACGAGGCGACGAACGGGAAGGCCGCCACCGTGGCGAGGACCAGCAGCACGCGCCGGGTCTGGCGGCGTGTCGGTGGGATGGTGGGTGCCGCGGCGTTCATGCCGGGTTTCCGCTTCGTGCCGTCCGGTGGAATGCGTGGCGCAGCCAGAGCACCAGCGCGATCAGCGCGAAGGCGAACCATTGCAGCGCGTAGCCAAGGTGCAGCGCCGGGGCGAGGCCACCGGTCGGGCGCGGCCAGTCGCGCACGAAACCGTCGGGCTGGTCGGGGTCTAGCAGCAGCACCGCCGGCAGTGGCGCCACGCCGGCCACCCGTGCGTAGGCGCCGGGATCGAGGCGCGACCACGGTGCGCGCCACGGCTCGCTGGCCGGTTCGGCCGGCCCGAGCTCGAGCGCCGGCGGCTGCGGCAGGGCGATGCGGCCGGTCAGCGTGACCTCGGTGGTGGGCGGCTCGATGGCATCGTCGGGCGCCGCGACCCAGCCGCGGTTGACCAGCAGGTTGCGGCCGTCGGCGTCCTGCAGCGGGGTGATGACGTGCAGTCCGCGACGCCCCTGGCGCACCCGGTCGCCGACCATGAACTCGCGGTCGTCGACGTAGCGCCCGGTCAGCGTGACGCGGCCGTGCTCGAGCGCTTTCCAGTCGGGACGCGCGGGCAGCGGGACGGCCGGCGCATCCCATCGCGCATCGAGCCGCTCGCGCAGCTCGCGCTTGTCCGCGGCACGCTCGAGTTGCCACGCACCGAGGGCGCAGAACACCGGCACGGCGATCAGCATGGCGACCGTCGGGACCGGTCCCGGGCGAAAGATGAGTTGTCCGCGGCGCATCCCACTGCTATATGTGTGCCATAAATCAATGAAGAGTCGGCACCAGCCCGGGGGCTGCAACCGACCGCACGGCGGGGGCCACAATGGCATCCCGCGACCACCAGGAGGTCTTCATGGACATGATCATCAAGGTCCCGATGTTCATCCTGCTCGGGCTGATCATCCTCTCTCTCGGCCAGGCGATGTTCTACCTCGGCCGCGATGACGGCGACGTCGACCGTACGCGCATGGTGCGGGCGCTGACGGTACGCATCACGCTGTCGCTGATCCTGTTCGGCCTGCTGATGGCCGGCTACTACTTCGGGATGGTCCAGCCGCACAGCGGATGATCACCGGCGGCGCCGTGCTCAGAGCCAGTAGACGAAGATGAACAGGCCGAGCCAGACCACGTCGACGAAGTGCCAGTACCACGCCACCGCCTCGAAGGCGAAGTGGTTCTTCGGCGAGAAGTGGCCCTTCATGGCGCGCCCGAGGATCGCCATGAGCATGATCGCGCCGATGGTCACGTGCATGCCGTGGAAGCCGGTCAGGATGTAGAACGTCGAGCCGTAGACCCCCGACGCCAGCGTCAGATTCAGTTCCTCGAACGCGTGGTTGTACTCGTAGGCCTGCAGGCCTACGAACATCACGCCCAGCGCGATGGTCGCGATCAGGCCGCGCGCCAGCGTCTTCTGGTCATTGAGCTTGAGTCCCCAGTGCGCCCAGGTGATGGTCGCGCCGCTGGTCAGCAGGATCAGGGTGTTGATCGCCGGCAGGCCCCACGCACCCATCGGCGTGAACTCGCCACCGAGCTGTTCCGGGCCCGCCGTCGGCCAGGCCGGTTCGAACTGGTTGTAGAGGATCTCCGAGGTGCCGAGGTAGCCGGCGCCGCCGAGCCACGGCACGGCGATCACACGGATGTAGTACAGGGCACCGAAGAAACTGGCGAAGAAGAACACCTCGGAGGCGATGAACCAGTACATGCCCTGGCGGAACGAGCGGTCCACCTGGGCGTTGTACGCCCCGGAGAGGTTCTCGCCGACCACGTCGCGGAACCAGGCGTAGAAGATGAACACCAGCAGCAGGGTACCGAGCAGGACCGAGGCGCCGCCGAAGGCGACGTCGTTGATCATCAGGGTCGCGCCGAACAGCAGCGCGAACACCGCGAACATCGCGATGAACGGCCACGGGCTCGGTTCCGGGATGAAGTAGTGGCTACCCGGCGTGTCGCTGTGCTGGCTCATGGGTGGTCTCGTGGGCCTGGTCTTGGGTGTGGTTGTGGCCCTCGTCGTGGGCGTGCGGGCGCGCCACGGCGTCGGGGTCGGTGTTCATGAAAGTGTAGGAGAGGGTGACGTTGCTGAACTCGGCCGGCAGGTCGGGCAGCACCGCGAAGCGCAGCGGCATCTCGGCCACGGCGCCGGCCTCGAGCGTCTGCTCCTGGAAGCAGAAGCACTCGGTCTTGTCGACGTAGGGGGTCGCCTGCCACGGCGTCACGCTGACCACCGCGCGGCCGGTGATCGTCTCGTCGGACAGGTTGCGTGCGGTGTAGCTTGCCGAGTAGAGCCGCCCGGTCTCGATCTCCATTTTGCGCGTGTCCGGCGCGAACTCCCACGGCAGGTTGCCGTTGACGGTGGCGTCGAAGCGCACGGTGACCGGGCGCACGACGGGCTCCGCCGAGGGCGGTCCGAGCGTGGCGCGCTGGCGCGGTGCGTCGGCGACCTGGATGCCGAGCGCGGCGCAGATCTGGCTGTAGAACGGCGCCAGCACGAAGCCGAAGCCGAACATCCCCACGGCCAGGCCGCCGGCGAGCAGCGCGGTGCGGCCATGGCGTTTCGGCTGCGCGCTCATCGCGCGTTCAGCGCCGTCTGCACCAGGTTCTGCCAGAACGGCACCGACGAGAAGAACACCAGCGCGGCGAAGATCCCGAGCAGGATCGCGATGCGGCGGTTCTTGCGCCGGGTGGTCGGATCGACCTGGTTGGCGGTCACGGCGCTCACTTGACCTGCGGCGCCGTTTCCCAGGAGTGGAACGGCGGTGGCGACGGCAGCTCCCACTCGAGCCCGGTCGCGCCCTCCCAGGCCTTGTCCTCGGCCTGCTTGCCGCCACGGATGCACTTGATGACGATGTAGAGGAACAGCAGGTGGCTGAGGCCGTAGATCAGGCCGGCGACGCTGGAGATGAAGTTGAACTCGGTGAAGATCACGTTGTAGTCGATGATCCTGCGCGGCATGCCGGCGAGGCCGAGGAAGTGCTGCACGAAGAAGGTGATGTTGAAGCTGATCATGTTGACCCAGAAGAAGATCTTGCCGAGCCGCTCGTCATACATGTGACCGGTCCACTTCGGCAGCCAGTAGAAGACCGCCGCGAACAGGCCGTAGATCGCGCCCGGGATCAGCACGTAGTGGAAGTGCGCGACCACGAACATGGAGTCGTGGTACTGGATGTCCGCCGGGACCACCGCGAGCATGACGCCGGTCAGGCCGCCGAAGCTGAACAGCAGCACCATCGCGGTGGCGAACAGCATCGGCGTCTCGAAGGTCATCGCGCCACGCCACATGGTCGCGATGAAGTTGAACAGGATCAGGCCGACCGGGATCGAGATCAGGATCGTGCCGATCATGAAGTAGGTCACCGCGCCGAGTGACATGCCGATGGTGTACTGGTGGTGTGCCCAGACCACCATGCCGAGTGTCGCGATGACCAGCATCGCACCGACCGTCGAGTGGTAGCCGAACAGCGGCTTGCGCGAGAACGCCGGGATCACCTGGGCCAGCGCGCCGATGGCTGGCAGGATCAGGATGTAGACCTCGGGGTGGCCGAAGAACCAGAACAGGTGCTGGAACAGCACCGGGTCGCCGCCACCCGCGGCGTTGAAGAAGCTGGTCCCGAAGTGGCGGTCGAACAGCAGCATGGTGACGCCACCGGCGATGATCGGCACCACCAGGATCAGCAGGAACGCGGTGACGAACCAGGCCCAGCAGAAGA
>JAACFL010000029.1 GCA_009937385.1 Gammaproteobacteria bacterium
GCCTGACGCGCTCACCGGCCAGGGTGGCATCGGCGAGTTCGCCGCTGAAACGACTCTCGGGACGGAAGCGTGCGCCCGCCGCCTCGGCGAGGCGATCGACGAACCAGAAGCCGACGTTGTGGCGGGTCTCGGCGTAACCGCTGCCGGGATTGCCGAGGCCGACGATCAGCGTGAGCGGGGTGGTTGCGGACATGGCGAGCGCGCGACGCGCAAGGGGTGAAGACCCGGCACGCCGCGCAGGCGACGTGCCGGGCCAACAGCTGGCAGGCGCTTAGTCTTCGCCCTCGGTCGATTCGCCGGCAGGAACCTCTCCGGCTTCACCAGCCTCGGCTTCCTCGTGCTCCTCTTCCACGGCACGCTGCAGGTGGATCGAGGCGACGACCTGGTCCTGATCCTCGCCCTGGGCCAGCGCCGGGATGACGACACCCTCGGGGAGCTTGATCTCCGAAAGGTGCACCAGACCGTTGAGCGGCAGCTCGGAGATGTCGACCTCGAGGTACTCCGGCAGGTCGGCCGGAAGGCACTCGATCTCGGCCTCGATCAGGTTGTGGGAGACCAGGCCGCCCTCCTTGACGCCCGGGGCGACGTCTTCGCCTAGGAAGTGCAGCGGCACGTGCATGCGCAGCTTCTGCTTCGCGCTGGTGCGCAGCAGGTCGACATGCTGGATCCGCGCCTTGTAGGGATGGCGTTGCACGGCCTTCAGGACCGCCTTCTGCGTCTTGCCGTCGATCTTGACCTCGAGAATGTGCGAGTAGAACGACTCCTGATCGAGGTTCCGCAACATGATGTCGTGGTCCAGCGTCAGCGACTGCGGCGGCTTGTCCGCACCGTAGATGATCGCCGGGACCTTGTTCGCCTTGCGCAGGCGGCGGCTCGCACCTTTCCCTACGTCCTGGCGAGTCTCGGCAATGATTTCGAAACTCAGGCTCATCTTTTTCACTCCAGTTTAAAAAACGCCTTGCGGCGAACGCCTCCCCCGCGACCAGGTTCGGCACCATGACGCCCGGCCACCCGGCCGGACGCTGCGGTCAGTCCATGTACAGGCTGCTGACCGATTCCTCACGATGGATGCGCGCCATCGCCTCCGCGAGCATCCCGGCGACGCTGAGCACGCGGATGCGTCCACATTCACGTGCCGTCTCGCTGAGCGGGATGGTGTCGGTGACCACCAGCTCGTCGAGCTCCGAGCCGCTGATGTTCTCGATCGCCCGCCCCGACAGCACCGGGTGGGTGCAGTAGGCGTAGACGCTCTTGGCACCGAACTTCTTCAGCGCCTTCGCCGCCTGGCACAGCGTGCCGGCGGTGTCGACCATGTCGTCGATGATCACGCAGGTGCGCCCCTCGACGTTGCCGATGATGTGCATCACCTCGGCCTCGTTGGCCCGCGGGCGGCGCTTGTCGATGATCGCCAGGTCGGCGTCGTCGAGCCGCTTGGCCAGCGCACGCGCACGCACCACGCCACCGACGTCGGGTGAGACGACGATCAGGTCCGGGTACTTCTGCCGCCAGACGTCACCGAGCAGGATCGGCGATGCGTAGACGTTGTCGACCGGCACGTTGAAGAAGCCCTGGATCTGGTCGGCGTGGAGATCGATGGTGAGCACCCGGTCGACGCCGGCGATGTCGATCATGTCCGCGACCATCTTCGCGGTGATCGGCACGCGCACCGAGCGTGGCCGGCGGTCCTGCCGCGAGTAACCGAAGTAGGGGATCACCGCGGTGATGCGCGCCGCCGAGGCACGGCGGATGGCGTCGACCATCACCAGCAGTTCCATCAGGTTGTCGTTGGCCGGGTTGCAGGTGGGCTGGACGATGAACACGTCCTTGCCGCGCACGCTGTCGACCACCTCGACCATCACCTCGCCGTCGCTGAACTTGCCGACCGCCGCCTTGCCGAGCTGCAGATTCAGGCGCGTGGCGATCGCCTGGCTGAGCTCGGGATTGGCGTTGCCCGAGAACACCATCACGTTCTCGCTGGCGAGGCGGTCGTCGACGACTGTGTTCACGTTGCGATCCTCGATATTCCTGATGGCTGGGGCGCCTGGATGATTCGGGCCTGTGGCCCTCACCCCTCCGGGGCCGGCTCCGCTACGCCGTTCAAATCCGCTGTGCGGATTTGTCGAACCTCTCGATGCTCATCCTGATGCCACTCGAGGTGGTTGCCAGGTGCCTTATGGCTGGGGCGCCAGGATTCGAACCTGGGAGTGCCGGTACCAAAAACCGGTGCCTTAACCGCTTGGCTACGCCCCAGCAACCTCTCTATATTCTGTCGCATCCGGTGCCCGATCCGGGGGCGCCGCCGCTCCGCGGCGACGTTCATCCCCGCTGCGCGGGGCTGTCGAACCTGGGAGTGCCGGTACCAAAAACCGGTGCCTTAACCGCTTGGCTACGCCCCAGCAACCTCTTTCAACCACCCGCATCCCGCGATGACGACATGGCATCACGCTCGACTGCCAGTCGATCGAGCAGCGGCGAGCGGTCGACCCCGCGGGCAACGAATCCCTCCCAGCCGGAAGGCCATGCACTAAGGGCGGCCTGCTCGTCGTCGAAGGCGGCGAAAACGCAGGCGCCGGTGCCGCTCATGCGTCCCTGGCCACCGAGTTGCCGCAGCGCCTCGGCGACCTCCGGATGGCGCGCCGACACGATCGGTTCACAGTCGTTACGGCCCCGTCCGGCCAGAAAGTCCGGCATTGTGATCGGCTTGGAATCCCTTGTCAATTCAGGGGCCTTGAAGATTTCGGCGGTGGCCACGTGGCACGGCGGCACCAGCACCAGGTACCAGTGAGAACCGACCTCCACAGGGGTCAGCCGCTCTCCAACACCCTCGCCCCAGGCGCTGTGGCCGTGGACGAAAACCGGCACGTCGGCGCCGAGACGGAGACCGAGTTCGGCGAGTTCGTCGGTCGAGAGCCCGGTCCCCCAGAGGGCGTTCAACGCCACCAGCACGGTGGCCGCATCGGAACTGCCGCCGCCGAGGCCACCCCCGAGCGGCAGCCGCTTGTCGAGCTGGATCTCCACCCCGGCCCGGCAGCCGGCCTCCCGTTGCAGCAATCTGGCCGCACGCACGCACAGATCGCCCTGCTCGGCCACGCCTGGAAGCGGATTCCGGCGCACGATATCCGGGTCGTCACGCAGGTCGAAGCGGAGCGCATCACCGTGATCGAGCAGCTGGAAGAGCGTCTGCAGCTCGTGGTAGCCGTCGGCGCGGCGCCCGGTGACGTGCAGGAACAGGTTGAGCTTGGCCGGGGCCGGCCACGGCAGGTCGCGGCCATCCATCAGCCGCCCCCCGGCCCGGGGCCGAACCGCCAGCTGTCGACCACCAGCCGCACACCGAGGTCGTCGCGCTCGAGCACGACGCGATGCGGCAGCGACGCATCGCCCACCACCTCGCGGTAACGGTCGAAAGCGATGCGCCAGCCGTCCTGTTCGAGACCGACGAGCCGGCCCTCGGCGTCGTGACGCGGCGTGGCGGCCCGCTCCGGGTCGGCCTGGCCACCGATCCAGTGGCGCAGACCACGCAGCGGCAGGCTCCAGCCGAACTGGCTCTGGAGCAGTATCTCGGTATCGGCCCCGGCCACCACGCGACCGTCGCCGAGGTCGAGCGTCGCGCCGTCGGCGTCCTCGACCAGCCGCGCGCTGCCCTGCCCAAGGGGACCTGCGAGGTCGACCTGCTGGCGCTCCGGTGCTTTGCGCCAGGCGAAGGTCCCGTGCCACGCCTCATCGGCGACGTTGACCGCCAGCCGTCCACGAGCTTCCCAGCTCGCGGGCAACTCCATCACCGGGGCCTGGGACTTCTGTGGCGGGGTCGCGCAGGCCGTCGTGAGCATCGCCAACACGACGACCCAGCCGGGACGGGTCACGGCGCGAAGCGATCGACCGCGCGCCGCAGGACCTCGTTGTCCGGGTGGACGCGCAGCGCCTCCTCGAAGATCTCGCGGGCACGCGCCTGGTCGCCGGTGACCCAGAGCACCTCGCCGAGGTGGGCCGCGATCTCCGGATCCTGGCTGCGGGCGTAGGCGTCACGCAGGTAGTTCAGCGCGGCCTCGCGATCGCCGAGCCGGTAGTGAACCCAGCCCAGCGAGTCGATGATCGCCGCGTCCTCCGGACGGATCTCGAACGCACGTCGAATCAGCTCGAGCGCCTCGTCGAAGCGCGAGGTGCGATCGGCAAGGGTGTAGCCCAGCGCGTTCAGCGCACTGGCGTTGGCCGGGTCGCGCTCGATCAGGGTACGCAGGTCCTGCTCGAGCAGATCGAGGCGATCGAGCCGCTCGGCCAGCATCGCCCGCGCGTAGAGCAGGTCGTCGCTGTCGGGCGTCTCGGCGAGCGCCGCGTCGTAGAGGCTCATCGCGTCGTTCTCACGGTCGGCATCGGCCAGCAACTCACCCTCGACCAGCAGCAGGCGCACGCGCAGCTGTGGCTTGATGTCGCGCAGCTCGCGCACCCGCTCGAGTGCCTCGCCGAGACGACCCTGCCTCGCCAGCACCGCGGCGACCTGGATCATCGCCTCGTCGACGTACTCCCCGCCGGCCACCTTCTCGTACCAGGCGAGCGCGGCGTCGAAGTTCTCGCGCTGCGCCTCGAGACGACCGAGGAAGAAACGCGCGTCGTCTCCACGACCGTTGCCCTTCTCGAGCTCGAGGAAATAGCTTTCGGCCTCGTCGAACTGGCGTGTCTCGAGCGACAGCAGCGCCAGCGCATACAGGATGTCCGGGTCGCCCGGATTGGCCTCGGATACCGCCTTGAACTGGGCGCGCGCGTCGTGAACGCGACCGCGGTTCATCAGCAGGCGGGCGTAGGCGAGACGCAGGTCGCGGCTCTCCGGTACCGCCTCGACCCCGGCGGAGAGCGTCTCCAGCGCGGCGTCGTGATGGCCGAGTGCGACCTGCACCTGGGCCAGGTTGGCGCGTGCCTGGACCCAGTCCGGACGCAGCCGCACCGCCTCGGCCATCTCGCTCTCGGCCAGCCCCAGGCGCGCGGCGTGCCGTGCCACGGCGCCGTGCGCGAAGTGCGCCTCGGCCTGGGTCGGATAGTCGGCGGTGAGGCGCCCGGCGACCTCGAGAGCCACCGCCTTGTCGGGCAGACGCACCAGCAGCGCAGTCAACTGCGCGAACGCTTCGCCCAGTTCGGGCTCGCCGGCCAGGAACGCGCGCAGCTCGGCGAGTCCGCCCTCGACGTTGCCGAGGCGCAGCTCGAGGTTCGCGATGATGCGCACCACCAGGCGGTTTTCCGGGGCCAGCTCGCGCCACAGCCGGGCCGCGTCGAGGGCCAGCGCGTGGTCGTCGGTGTAGAGCCCGAAGTGGGTCGCACGCTCTGCAAGACGCGGGTCACGCTCGGCTCGTGCGGCGGCGTAGTACCGCTCGAGGCCTACCTGGTAGTCACCGCGCTGGGCTGCGATCTCGCCGACCATCAGGCCGTAGAGCGGCGATTCCGGCGGGGCTGGCGTGTCGACGATCAACACCTGCGGCCCTTCGTCGGCCTGCCTGTGGAGACCCTGCGCGCAACCGGCGAGCAGCAGCAGGCCGGCGAGCACCGGCGCGAAATATCGGTTCATGGGAAAGGTCTCAGGCACGTGGCCATTCTACAACTCTGTTTCTGTGACCGCCCCCCGGCACACGTCGTTCCCGGAACCATGGCTCCAGGTGGCGATCTGATCCCTCGGGGCGCGATGCGCGACTTGTGCTGGGCGTGGGCATCGCGCAGAATTTGCGACGTTTTCTAACGATTTACGGTCAACATGTCACTGCTGGCTCTGGGAATCAACCACAAGACGGCGCCTGTCGACGTCCGCGAACGGGTCGCCTTCACCCCGGAGCGGATGGCCGAGGCGTTGCACGAGCTCAGTTCCCAGGCCCCGGTGACCGAGGCGGCGATCCTCTCGACCTGCAACCGCACCGAGCTCTACTGTGGCCTGAGCCACGATGACGCGAGCGCCGTGGTCGACTGGCTGAGCCGTTACCACCAGTTGCCTCGCACCGATCTCGCGCCCTACATCTACACCCACCCCGACCACGACGCGGTGCGCCACATGCTGCGCGTCGCCAGCGGTCTCGATTCGCTGGTGCTCGGCGAGCCGCAGATCCTCGGCCAGATGAAGGACGCCTACCAGGCGGCGAGTTCCGCCGGCACCCTCGGCGGGCTGCTCAGCCGGCTGTTCCAGCACACCTTCTCGGTCGCCAAGCAGGTGCGCACCGACACCGAGATCGGGTCGAGCCCGGTCTCGGTGGCCTTCGCCGCGGTCAGCCTGGCGCGCCAGATCTTCGGCGAGCTCGGCGACAAGACCGCGCTGCTGATCGGTGCCGGCGAGACCATCGAACTGGTCGCTCGCCACCTGCACGAGAACGGTATCGGGCGCATGGTGGTCGCCAACCGGACCGCCGAGCGCGCGCACCTGCTGGCCAGCGAGTTCGGCGGCTACTCGATCGCGCTCGAGGAGATCCCGGCCCACCTGCCGGAGGCCGACATCATCATCTCCTCGACCGCGAGCCCGCTGCCGATCCTCGGCAAGGGCGCGGTCGAGCGTGCGCTGAAGGCGCGCCGCCACCAGCCGATGTTCATGGTCGACATCGCCGTGCCGCGCGACATCGAGCCCGAGGTCGGTGATCTCGATGACGTCTACCTCTACAAGGTCGACGACCTGCGCGACATCATCGAGGAGAACATCGCATCGCGGCGTGAGGCGGCGCAGCAGGCCGAGGAGATCATCGAAAGCCAGGTCTCGCAGTTCATGGGCTGGCTGCGTTCCCTCGACGCGGTCGAGACCATCCGCAACTACCGCGAGGGTGCCGAGAAGGTCAGCGTCGAGCTGCTCGAACGTGCCAGGCGCAGGCTCGACAACGGCGACTCGCCCGAGGAGACCCTCGCCTGGCTGGCGCGCAATCTCACCAACAAGCTGACCCACGCCCCGACCGTGCAGCTGCGCCAGGCCGGCTTCGACGACCGCGACGACCTGCTCGAGGCCGCGCGCGAGCTGTTCGGCATCAAGCAACCCTGACCGGGCCCTCCCCCGGTAGCCACAGTGAAGGCGTCCCTCCGCTCCAAGCTCGACGCGCTCGCCGACCGGCACCGCGAGGTGACGGCACTGCTCGCCGATCCCGAGGTGATCGGCCAGGGCGACCGCTTCCGCGACCTCTCCCGCGAGTACGCCGACCTGGAACCGCTGGTGCGCTGCTTCGTGGCCTACCGCGAGAGCGAGGAGACCGCCCGAAGCGCCGAGGCGATGCTGCGTGACGACGACCCCGAGATGCGCGAGCTGGCCGGCGAGGAGCTGGCGGGAGCGACGGAACGCATCGACACACTCGAGGCCGAGCTGCAGCTGCTGCTGCTGCCGCGCGATCCCGACGACACGCGCAACGTCTACCTCGAAATCCGCGCTGGCACCGGGGGCGCCGAGGCAGCGCTGTTCGCGGCCGACCTGCAGCGCATGTACCTGCGCTACGCCGAGCAGCAGGGCTGGAAGGTCGAGGAGATCAGCGCCAGCGAGGGCGAGCACGGCGGCTACAAGGAGTTGATCCTGCGCGTGGTCGGCGATGGCGCCTACGCGCGGCTCAAGTTCGAGTCCGGCGCGCACCGCGTGCAGCGCGTGCCGGAGACCGAGTCGCAGGGACGCATCCACACCTCGGCCTGCACCGTCGCGGTGCTGCCGGAGGCCGAGGAGGTCGACGCCATCGTCGTCAACCCCGCCGAGCTGCGCATCGACACCTACCGCGCCTCGGGCGCCGGCGGCCAGCACGTCAACAAGACCGACTCGGCGGTGCGCGTCACCCACCTGCCGACCGGTATCGTCGTCGAGTGCCAGGACGAGCGCTCGCAGCACAAGAACCGTGCCCGCGCGATGGCTCTGCTGAGCTCGCGGCTGCTCGCCCGCGAGCGCGATGCGCAGGCGGCCGCCACCGCCGCGACGCGCAAGCTTCTGGTCGGCAGCGGCGACCGCTCGGAGCGCATCCGCACCTACAACTTCCCGCAGGGCCGGCTGACCGACCACCGCATCAACCTGACCCTCTACAAGCTCGGCGAGATTCTCGAGGGCGGCCTCGACCAGGTGATCGACCCACTGGTCCAGGAGCACCAGGCCGAGCTGCTCGCCGCCCAGGCCGACACGTGAACGCCATGCCCGGTACTGCGGGCGAGGCGACCTATGCCGCACTGCTCGCCGAGGGTCGGGCGCGACTCGCGGCCCTCGGCGAGGGCGCACGGCTCGAGGCCGAACTGCTTCTCGCCCACGCCCTCGAGCGTCCACGCAGCCACCTGCTCGCGTGGCCGCAGCGGATCCCTAAGCACGCAGTCGTGGCCCACTACCGCGCGCTGCTCGGTGCCCGTGCCGACGGCACGCCACTCGCCTACCTCACCGGGCGGCGCGAGTTCTGGTCGCTGGAACTCGAGGTCACGCCGCACACCCTGATCCCGCGCCCGGAGACCGAACGCCTGGTCGAGCTGGCCCTGGAGCGCCTGGCACCCGGTGCGCGCGGCGCCGTCGCCGACCTCGGCACCGGCAGCGGCGCCATCGCCCTCGCGCTGGCCAGCGAACGCCCCGGACTCATCCTGCTTGCCACCGATCGTGACCCGGGGACGCTGCGCGTGGCGCGGGCCAACGCCATGCGTCACAACCTCGCCAACGTCACCTTCGCGGTCGCCGACTGGTGCGCCCCGCTGGCCTCCGGGCAGTTCACCGCGCTGGTCAGCAACCCACCCTACGTGGCGCCCAGCGACCCACACCTCGAGCAGGGGGACCTGCGCTTCGAGCCGCACGCGGCGCTGGTCGCCAGCGATGCCGGTCTTGCCGACCTGCGCACCATCGCCACCGGGGCACGGCGCTGCCTGGCGCCGGGTGGCCACCTGCTGCTCGAACACGGCTACGACCAGTCCGGGGCGGTCGTCGAACTGCTCGTCGAGGCCGGCTACCTGGACGTCGCCGACCATCGCGATCACGCCGGCATGCCGCGGGTCGCCACGGCGCGCGCGCCCTGAACCGGCTTCGCTTGCCGCTCCCGTGCTGCACCGCTAACCTGCCGCCATGGACCTCCAAGACGAACAGCTGCTGCGTTACAGCCGGCAGATCATGCTGCCGCAGGTCGATGCCGCCGGGCAGATGCGCCTGCTCGAGTCGACGGTCCTGGTGGTGGGTCTCGGCGGACTCGGCGCGCCGGTGGCGATGTACCTCGCCGCGGCCGGCGTCGGCAACCTGGTCGTGGTCGACGATGACGAGGTCGACCTCAGCAACCTGCAACGGCAGATCATCCATACCACCGCCGATGTGGGTCGACCCAAGGTGGACTCGGCGCGCGACGCCCTGCTCGCGCTCAACCCGGAACTGACCATCACCACCGTCGAGGCGCGGCTCGAGGGCGCACTGCTGCGCGAGCTGGTCGACGAGGCCGACGTGGTCGTCGACGCCTGCGATAACTTCGCCACCCGCTTCGCGATCAACGAGGCGTGCTTCGCCAGTGGCACGCCACTGGTCTCGGGCGCAGCGATCCGCCTCGAGGGTCAGGTCGCGGTCTTCGACCCGCGCGTAGACGCCTCCCCGTGCTATCGCTGTCTGTACCGCGACGAGGGCGAGCTGGCCGAGACCTGCACGCAGTCCGGGGTCTTCACGCCGGTGGTCGGCATCATCGGCAGCCTGCAGGCGACAGAAGCGCTCAAGCTGCTGGTCGGGCTCGGCGAGGCGCTGACCGGCCGTCTGCTGCTGCTCGATGCCGAGACCATGCAGATCCGCACCATCCGCCTGCCACGCGACCCGAAGTGCCCGGTCTGCGCGCGCCACCGCACCCCCCAGATGGACCGCGACAGAGCGTGAGAGCGGCGCCGTTCGAGCTGCCGCGTGCCGCGGTCAATCGCCTGCTGGCGGCCGCGCAGGCGAGTCCCGGCGTGGAGGTGTGCGGGTTCGTCGTGCGCACCGCCGACGGCTGTGAGGTCCGTCAGGTGGCAAACGTTTCCGGCAACCCGGAGCGGCAGTTCGAGATGGAGCCGCATGGAATGATCGAGACCTTCCGCCGCGTGCGCGACGACGGCGAGGAGATCCTGGCGATCTACCACTCCCACCCTGCCGGACCGTCCCGGCCCTCGGCGCTCGACCAGCAACTCGCCTACTACCCCGAACTGCCCTACCTGGTGATCTCGCTCGGCATCCGGGGCGTGCTCGAACTGCGCGCCTTCCACCTCGACCAGGGCGATTGCCGGGAACTGCCCCTGGCACTCTCCGACGACCCGGGCGACTAGCCGCCGATCAGGCCAAAGAAACCGCCGACCAGGATCAGGCCGAGCAGGCCCGCGAGCGTGAACAGGATCCGTGCCAGGCGCGGATCGCCAGGGCGCACCAGGATGCCGGCGGCCAGAAGCAGCATCGCGGCGGCGAAGACGATGGCCAGTATGCGCATGCTCTATGCCTCCCCCGTGCTGCGTGCCGCGAACGCACGCACCTCCGGCAAAAGTTCACGGAATCCGGCCTCGAGTTCGCGGTAGTCGCGCGCCAGCTCGGCATGCCCTGCAGCGATCGGGTTGCTGCGCGACAGGCGGTTGGAGATCCCGCGCAGCGCACGACGCACGCCGTCCGGTTCGCCGTAGCCACCGAGCCAGTCGTCGCGCGCCATCGCGCGAACGACGTGGCGGGTACGGGCCGGGAGCAGCGCTTCGTGCTGTTTGAAGGCACGGTAGGCACGGTCGGTGAACGAGGCCAGCGGCTCGGCCGCGTGCTCGCCCCAGTCGCGTGCCAGGAAGTGATCGTGGAACAGGTCGAGCAGGATACCGGCATAACGGCGGAAAACCGGAGCGAAGCGCGCCCGGCTACGCTGCATCAGCGGGTGGTGGTCGACGAAGCTGTCGATGCGCCGATGCAGCGCGATCGCGGCCAGCACATCCGGCGGGTAGCGCCCGGGCGCCAGGCGCCCCTTGACGAAATCGCCGAGCAGGCCGCCAACCAGCGCCTCGGAGGAGCCGGCCGACAGGTAGAGGTGGGCGAGGTAGTTCATGACGAGACCGTTGCGGGCAGTATAGCCGTGCCGGGCATGGCTATACTCGGGCGCATGACCATGCCCGAAGAGCCCATCGACTACCAGGTCACCGTTGCCGAGGTGATGCGCGAGTCGTTCCTGATGGTCGACGGCATGAACACCATCCACGACGTGATGCTGATCCTGCGCAGCAGCACCGCGCGCTGCCTGGTGGTCTACAAGCGCCACGAAGCCGACGAGTACGGCATGCTGCTGGTCAGCGACATCGGACGCAAGGTGCTCGCGACCGGGCGCCGGCCCGAGCGGATCAACGTCTACGAGGTAATGGCCAAGCCGGCGATTACGGTGCCGGCATCGATGGGCATCGCCGACTGCGCGCGGCTCCTGACCCGCGGCGCCATCAGCCACGCCCCGGTGGTCGACACCGCGGGCGCGATCGTCGGCATCGTAGGCCTCGACGACCTGGTGCTGCGCGGCGTGCTGCCCTCACTCGCTGCGGCCGAACAGTCAGCTGACGCCGAAACGGCGCCGGTAACCGCGCAGGAACAGCAGCAGGAACGGCCACAGCAGCATGCCGACGACTGATGGCAGGAAGTAGGCCAGCATCGAATCGGGCGCGCGACCGGTCACGCCGAGCACCCACAGGCTGGTGAGCTGGCTCAGCAGCAGCAGCAGCAGCACCACGCCCGCCTGCTGCCACTCCGGGTAGACGCGGATGCGCTGGTGCAGCTTGACCACGATGTAGGCGACCAGCGCGTAGCCGAGGCCGTGTTCGCCGAGCAGGCCGCCGGTCAGCACGTCGACGCCGAGCCCGGTGAGCCAGCTGACGCCGACCCCGACCCGACTCGGCAGCGCCAGGCACCAGTAGAGCAGCACCAGCAGCGCCCACTCGGGCCGCGCCAGTTCGGCCCAGCCCGGCATCGGCACGATGATCAGCACCAGCGCGACCAGCAGGCTGAGCGTGATCACCCATCCTCCGCGGTGCCGAACCAGGGTCACTGCGCCTGCTCCCCGGACGCGGCGTCGTCACCGCCACCAGCCTCCGACGTGGCTTCCGGCGTGGCCGCCACCGGGTCCGTTTCATCGAGGCGCTTCTGCACCAGCAGCACCTCGAGGCTGCGATCGAGCTGCACGCTCGGCGTGGCAATCACGGTCGCGAAGGGCCGACCCGGATCGAGCTCGACCTGGGTGATCTTGCCGACCGGGTAGCCGCGCGGAAAACGCCCGCCGAGACCCGAGGTGACCAGCAGATCACCGACGCGGATGTCGGCGTCGTTGGGAATATGCGGCAGCTGCAGGCGGTTGGGCGTGCCGGTACCGCGTGCCACGGTGCGCATGCCGGTGCGGTTGACCTGCACCGGCAGGGCGTGGCTCGGATCGGTGATCAGGATGGCCGTTGCGTTGATGGCACCGAGGTGCAGAACCTGGCCGATGACCCCCTCCGCCGCGAGCAGAGGCTGTTCGAGGTGCACGCCGTCGAGCAGCCCCTTGTTCACCACCACGTGATGCCGATAGGGATCGACGTCGACCGCGACCAGCTCCGCGACCAGCACCTCCTCGGGCACCCGCTGCGAGGCACCGAGCAGCCGGCGCAGCCGGGCGTTCTCCTGCACCAGCGCAGCCTGGCGCTGCAGGCTGGCCTGCTGCTCCAGGCGCCAGGCGTGGAGTTCGGCGTTCTCCTCGAGCAACCGCTGGCGCGAGGTGAACGTCTCGCCGGCCCAGTCGCCGAGCTCCACCGGCAGGTTGACCAGAGACTGCAGCGGCGAGAGCACGGTGGCGAGCACGCTGCGCACCGATTCCAGGTGATGGAAGCGATGGTCCAGGGTCATCAGCAACACCGACACGAGCACCAGCGTCACCAGCCGTGCGGTGAGCGAGGGTCCCCTGAGGAACAGCTGCTTAATGGTCGTGCCCCCGGGCGTCGGCAGGTGGGCGCGCGCGAACCGTCACGCGGGTTCGCTGACGGTGGATATCACTCCAGGGCGAAGATGTCACCGCCACGCGCGTCGATCATCTCCAGGGCCTTGCCGCCACCGACCGCCACGCAGGTCAGTGGGTCCTCGGCGATCACCACCGGCAGGCCGGTCTCCTCCATCAGCAACCGGTCGAGGTCGCGCAGCAGCGCACCGCCTCCGGTCAGCACGATGCCACGCTCGGCCACGTCGGCACCGAGCTCCGGCGGGGTCTGCTCGAGCGCGGTCTTGACCGCGCCGACGATGCCCGACAGCGGCTCCTGGAGCGCCTCGAGGATCTCGTTGCTGTTGAGCATGAAGCTGCGCGGGATGCCCTCGGCGAGATTGCGCCCCTTGACCTCGATCTCGAGCACCTCGTTGCCGGGGTAGGCCGAGCCGATGGCATGCTTGATGCGCTCGGCGGTGGCCTCGCCGATCAGCGTGCCGTAGTTGCGGCGCACGTAGTTGACGATCGCCTCGTCGAAACGGTCACCACCGATGCGCACCGACGACGAGTAGACGATGCCCGACAGCGAGATCACCGCCACCTCGGAGGTGCCGCCGCCGATGTCGATGACCATGGAGCCCTGCGCCTCGTCGACCGGCAGGCCGGCGCCGATCGCCGCGGCCATCGGCTCCTCGATCAGGTACACCTCGCGCGCGCCGGCGCCCGCGGCCGATTCCTTGATGGCGCGGCGCTCGACCTGGGTCGAGCCGCACGGCACGCAGATCAGCACCCGCGGGCTGGGCCGCAGCACCCGGCTCTCGTGGACCCGGTTGATGAAGTACTGGAGCATCTTCTCGGTGACCGTGAAGTCGGCGATGACGCCGTCCTTCAGCGGGCGAATTGCGTTGATGTTGCCCGGTGTACGGCCGAGCATGCGCTTCGCCTCGAGGCCGACCGCCGCGATGGTCTTGCCGCGCGACCCGGCGCCACCGCTGCGGATCGCCACGACCGACGGCTCGTTGAGCACCACGCCCTTGCCACGCACGTAGATCAGCGTGTTGGCGGTGCCGAGGTCGATCGACAGATCGTTGGAGAACAGGCCGCGTAGGATCTTGAACATGGTGTTGGGAAAGGGCTTCCGGCCGGGTAAAGAGGCGTAATCTAGCAACGGGCGGGACTTTGGGCAAGCAGACAACTGTGGTACTTTGCCGCTCTTTGCCACGACCCCGCCGACCGGAGATTCGCATGCCGCTGGAGCGTGCCGACATCGAGAACATCGCCCACCTCGCGCGCCTCGAACTCGACGAGGCCGACGTCGCGAGTTACGCCCGCCACCTCTCCGACATCCTGGCGTTCGTAGAACAGCTCGACGCCGCCGATACTGCCGACACGACGCCGATGGCCCACCCGCTCGACGCGGTGCAGCGACTGCGCCCCGACGAGGTCAGTGAATCCGACCGGCGCGAGCACTTCCAGGCGATCGCACCCGCGGTCGAGGACGGCCTCTACCTGGTGCCCAAGGTCATCGAGTAACCCTGCCGCCGGCACCCCCCACCATGCAGATCGCTTCCGCCACCCTTGCCGAACTCGCCGCAGCGCTGCGCGCGCGCGAGCTTTCGAGCGACGAGCTGACCCGGGCCTATCTCGGGCGCATCGAGCAGCACGACCCACGGCTCAACAGCTTCGTCACCGTGACCGGGGAACAGGCACTCGCCCAGGCAAGCGCCGCAGACGCGATCCTGGGACGTGGCGAGGGCGGACCGCTGACCGGCATCCCGCTCGCGCACAAGGACATCTTCTGCACCGACGGCGTGCTGACCACCTGCGGCTCGCGGATGCTGGCCAACTTCACCGCACCCTACGACGCCACCGCGGTCGCCAACCTGCAGGCGGCCGGTACGGTGCTGCTCGGCAAGACCAACATGGACGAGTTCGCGATGGGCTCGTCGAACGAGACCAGCCACTTCGGCGCGGTGCGCAACCCCTGGGACACCGAGCGGGTGCCCGGCGGTTCGTCGGGCGGCTCGGCGGCGGCGGTCGCGGCCGGCCTGGTCGCCGCGGCGACCGGCACCGACACCGGCGGCTCGATCCGCCAGCCGGCGGCGCTGTGCGGCATCACCGGCCTGAAGCCGACCTACGGCCGGGTCTCGCGTTACGGCATGATCGCGTTCGCCTCCAGCCTCGACCAGGGCGGCGTGCTGACGCGCAGTGCCGAGGACGCCGCGCTGCTGCTCGGTGCGATGGCCGGCTTCGATCCGCGCGACTCGACCAGCGTCGACACGCCGGTGCCCGACTACGCGGCAACGCTCGGCGACGACCTCGCCGGGCTGCGCATCGGCCTGCCACGCGAGTACTTCGGCGACGGGGTCGACGCCGGTGTCGGCACGGCGATCGAGGCCGCGCTCGCCGAGCTGCGCGCGCTCGGTGCCGAAACGGTCGAGATCAGCCTGCCCAACAGCCACCTCGCGGTGCCCACCTACTACGTCATCGCGCCCGCCGAGTGCTCGGCGAACCTCGCGCGCTTCGACGGCGTGCGCTACGGCCACCGCTGCGACGCGCCGCGCGACCTGGAGGATCTCTACAAGCGCAGCCGCTCCGAAGGTTTTGGCCCGGAGGTCAAGCGGCGCATCATGATCGGCACCTATGCGCTGTCGGCCGGCTACTACGACGCCTACTACCTCAAGGCGCAGCGCGTGCGCCGGTTGATCGGCGACGATTTCCGCCGCGCCTTCGAGCAGGTCGACGTCATCGCCGGGCCGACCGCACCGACCACCGCGTTCCGCCTCGGCGAGCGCGTCGACGACCCGATCACGATGTACCTGTCGGACATCTTCACCATCGCCGCCAACCTCGCCGGCCTGCCCGGCGTGTCGCTGCCGGCCGGGTTCGCCGACGGGCTGCCGGTCGGGCTGCAGCTGATCGGCGACCACTTCGCCGAGGGGCGGCTGCTGAACGTCGGCCACCGCTTCCAGCAGGCCACCGACTGGCACCGCAAGGTGCCGCAGGCGTACGCCTGAACCGCGCCATGGAGAGCGAGATGGATTGGGAAGTGGTCATCGGGCTCGAGATCCATGCCCAGCTGGCAACCCGCTCGAAGATCTTCTCCGGCGCGCCGACCGCCTACGGTGCCGCGCCCAATACCCAGGCCTGCGCGGTCGACCTGGGCCTGCCGGGTGTGCTGCCGGTGCTCAACGGCGAGGTGGTGCGCATGGCGGTCAAGTTCGGTCTTGCGGTCGACGCCACCGTGAGCCGCCACTCGGTGTTCGCGCGCAAGAACTACTTCTACCCCGACCTGCCCAAGGGCTACCAGATCAGCCAGTACGAGCTGCCGATCGTCGAGCACGGTCACCTCGACATCGCCCTCGACGACGGCGCGCGCAAGCGCATCGGCATCACCCGTGCCCACCTCGAGGAGGACGCCGGCAAGTCGCTGCACGAAGACTTCCACGGCATGACCGGAATCGACCTCAACCGCGCCGGCACGCCGCTGCTCGAGATCGTCTCCGAGCCCGACCTGCGCTCGGCCACCGAGGCGGTCGCCTACATGAAGACCATGCACGCGCTGGTACGGCACCTCGGCATCTGCGACGGCAACATGCAGGAGGGCTCGTTCCGCTGCGACGCCAACGTCTCGCTGCGCCGTCCCGGGGCGGACGCCTTGGGCACCCGCACCGAGCTCAAGAACCTCAACTCGTTCCGCTTCGTCGAGCGCGCCATCAACTTCGAGATCGAGCGCCAGGCCCGGGTGCTCGAGGGAGGCGGCAAGGTGGTCCAGGAGACCCGCCTGTACGACCCGGACAAGCACGAAACCCGCTCGATGCGCGGCAAGGAAGAGGCCAACGACTACCGCTACTTCCCCGATCCCGACCTGCTGCCGGTGGTGCTCGACGACGCCTTCATCGAGTCCGTGCGCGCGACGCTGCCGGAGCTGCCCGACGCGCT